>JADGPX010000173.1 GCA_017882215.1 Chitinophagaceae bacterium
TTGATGAATAATAATTCATTCCGGGGAAATTTTTTCCGGGTAATCACCTCATCCCATCCCACTGGTATTATTCAATGTCGTCTTCTGTTCTATATTGATGATCCATTAAATTTGGTACAAGAACTTTCGGTAATTTCCGAGTTGAACCAACATTGCATGTACAGGCGATGAGTTTTGATTCTTTTAATTTTGTAGTTTATTTTTTAATTATAAAAATTATAAGAACATGGAAAAAAAACTTTAAGCCCGCAAGCCATTGCGGCATTTCGCTATCAGTTTCAGTTTGGGCTTGACGTTAGTAATTTAGCTTTTAGTGGTTATCCTCATCAAAATATTTTCAATCAGTCCCGCAGGTGCGGGATTCCGGGCAGGACAAACTATGAATTCCCTACTTTCGCAAATGCAGAACGTTGTACCCTCAGTAGGGATATTTATTTATAATATTTTTAATTAAGTTTGTTTAAACAAATAAAAAGGACGTGAATAACTCAATACAATTTCCGTGAAAATAATTTTGATACGCAGGCTTATATTTCTATTACTCTGCATTATTCCTGCAATACTGTATGCAGGACCTCCTTATGATACAGATGACCCTGAACCTGTTTTATACAAACACTGGGAACTTTACATATCCTCTCATAGTAGTTACAATAGAATTTCTTCACAAGGGACATTGCCACATTTTGAAGCAAATTATGGATTAATACCCAATATGCAACTCCATCTTATTATTCCTATTTCCTTTAATAATTCTTATGGGGATGTGAAAAATTATGGACTTGGCGATATTGAAATAGGTGTTAAATACCGCTTTATACAGGAAACAAAGTATAGGCCACAGGTAGGAATATTTGCCTTATGTGAGATTCCAACTGGTAATCAATCAAAAGAATTAGGTAATGGTAAAGCACAAATCCTTCTTCCAATTTGGATGCAAAAATCTTTGGGAGATAAATGGCAGACTTATGGAGGTTATGGATACTGGATTAATCCGGGTAAAGATAATAAGAATTGGAACTATATAGGGTGGCAGTTGCAATATCAATTACGTAAAAATATAAGTATTGGAACTGAAATTTATCATGTAACTGCAAGCACAAAAAATGGGCAAAGTGATACAAGATTTAATTTCGGAAGTATTATTGACCTCACTGCTAAAAGCCATATACTTCTTTCGATTGGAAGCAGCTTTAATAGAAGTACCATATTACAAACCTATGTAGGCTATTTGTTCACTATTTCTAAACTCAAAGAAAAAATAAGAGTATTTAATATGAAAAACAGGGCATTTAGTAAGGTAAATATTGATGGATAATAGAATCCAATTGCGTAATACTTTAAAAATAACTAATTTTTTGTTAGCTATGTGGGTGGCTAAGTAATGATATCTCAAAATCAAAAATTGAGACAAAATTGAATGGAAAGAAAGGAAAGGAATTTAAAGGAGGTAGCAGGCTTGTTTTAAAATTAGGCTGTATTGGCTTCGGTGGTCCTGCGGCTCATATCGCAATGATACAGGAAGAAGTTGTTACAAAAAGGAAATTACTGACGGAATAAGGATTGTATTGCTGATAGACTCAGTTCGCCTTTATAAAAAGTTAGGAGCAAAAATTAATAATGCTATCATTAAAAGCATTACCAATTCAGTTTATGTAAAACAGGCTTTTAAAAAGAATGAGGATTGGGAGAAGGCTTATTACAGTGTATTTCCTTAGATGATATGCGATAAGATTATTCCTGCTGCAACTCCTGCATTCAATGATTCTGCTTCTCCGTATTTTGGAATTGTGATCTGCTCAGCAGCAAGCCTCAATAAATTTTCTTTCACACCTTTTGATTCATTGCCGATTAAAATTATTCCTTCTTTAAGTTTATTAAATGATGAAAGATGTTTACCTGTTAATGTAGCTGCATAAATACTAATACCTTTATTTTCATGAATAAATTCCTCAAGTTGAGTGTAGATAATATTCACTCTGCCCAAACTTCCCATTGATGCCTGCACTACCTTGGGATTATAACAGTCAGCACATTCATTGCTGCAAATAATATTTTTAATACCAAACCAATCTGCCGTGCGGATGATCGTTCCCATATTTCCGGGATCCTGTATCTCATCCAGCATCAATGAAAAATTATTTTTAAGATCAGTAAGCTCATTTTCTTTTTTATAAAAAACAGCCATAACTTTATTGGGCGTTTGCAACAGAGATATTCTTTCTAATTCAGATTCATTTATTTCAATTTTATCTTCTGCGGAAATATTTCTCAGCAAAACTGCATTATCATCCATCCAGCTTTGTAAGCCGCAAATAATTTTACACGGAAATTTATTTGAGTGTAAAAGTTCTGCAACAACCTTTGGCCCTTCGGCAATAAATACGCCATGCTCATCCCTTAATTTTTTATGGGCTAAACTTTGAATATATTTGACGATTGTTTTGCTCAACATGGCGCTCAATTTATGGCTTTCAAAATTCCAGATAAAATATTTAATCCGTTCTCTTTTCTTTTGGTTATCGTAACTGTATTCTTTTTTTCCGGTTGCACTATTGTACGTAAATATCAAAAAAATAAACCTTTTGTTTATAACAATAATATTAACCTGAATATAGATGATGTTACCCCTGATGAAAAAGTAATTATCAGGTCAAGATTAAATACACAGCTTGATGACAGCTCTAAAATAAGAATAAAGGACGTCGCCTTCATCCTGCACTATATTGACAGACCGACTGCATTTGATACAATATCTGCACAGGCATCTGCAGATAATATGCAATCATCAATGGTAAACCTTGGCTATTATAGTGCAAAAGCATCTTATAAATATTTTATTGACAGTTCAAAAAAAGGTGGCGCTCAAAAAAGAGTTACCACAACATATGAAGTAGATGCCGGCAAACGTACGCTGATAGACACTTTCGCATACCTGCTTGATAAACCGGAACTTCAGCAACTTGCGTTACAAACTAAGAATGAATCTCCTTTACAAAAAAATACACCTGTTACCAAAGCAGCAGTATCACAGGAATCTGCAAGACTTGTAGATCTTTTCAGAAACAATGGTTACTACAAATTTACCACTGAAGAACTGAGAGTAACAGGTGATACAAGTATTGAAGCATTAACCACAGTTTCTGATGATCCGTTTGAAGCACTGCGTTTATTGGCAGAAGCAACTGAAAAAAGAAATAAGCCAACAATACGGCTGGGGATTCTTTTAAACAAATCATCAGACAGCACGAGGCTTAATAAATTTTATATCAGGAATATTTACATTTTACCGGATTATTTTCCCGGTGATGTTTACACTGATAAAACCTTAAGCGAAAAAATTTCTGATGGCTATATTATCCGGTATCATAAAAAAATATTTAAAAATAACCTGCTGGTTAAAAATATGTATGTAAAAAAAGGAAGCCTATACCGGCAGGAAGATTATTTTAAAACGATAAACAGCTTGTATAAGCTGGGTGTTTGGGAAAGCCCCGGCATAGATATTATTGAAAAGGATAGCAATCAGCTTGATCTTGTTGTTAAATTAACTCCTGTAAAAAAATATGGATTTGAAGGTGATATTGAATTAAGTTATTCGGCCAACAGCAATACGTCCAACACAATTTCTGCAACCAATACAGGTAATTTGTTAGGCATTTCAGGTAACCTTTCTTTACTTAATCGCAATGTAGGTAAAGAAGCCATACGCATGACCAATGCAATAAGAGCAGGCGTGGAATTCAATACCAGCCAGCATAACAGCGGAGGATCATTGATAAATTCAAATGAGATAAGTTACAACAACAGTATTTTGTTTCCAAAATTCATAACACCTTTCCGCACTATCAACAGAAAAAAATTACTGGTGCAACAATCTTTTATCAATACAAATGTTTCTCTTATTAAGCGTATTGATTTTTTTGATCAACAGGTATTTAATATTTCTTATGGTTATAACTGGACCACCAAAGCCAATCATAGCTGGACCTATACACCATTCAATTTTGATTTCAGAAGAATTTATAATACTACCATCCGCTTTGATACTACGCTTACAAAATATCCTTTTTTAAGATATTCATTTAATACAGCGTTGGTAATGGGACAGAGCCTGAGATATGTTTCAAATTATATCAATCCCAAACATCTTCAAAGAGCAACTGTTTTTAAATTCAATGTTGAGGAATCAGGATTGATTTGGGGAAGATTAAAAGATGCAATAAGTAAAAATGGAAGCAGAAATTTTTTAACTAACTACCTGAAACAATTTATAAAAACCGATGTTGAATATACTTACACAGTCAGTCATCCAAAGTCTGCAGTAGTGTTCAGGTTATTTGCAGGTGTGGGAATTCCATTATCCAGAGCAGACACCACCCTTCCTTTCTTTAAACAATATTTTGGCGGCGGATCTAACAGTATGAGGGGATGGCCGGTTAGAGGGATCGGTATTGGTGCACAACCATTGGCGCCTTATGGAAATAATACATTTAATGACAGAACCGGCGATATACAACTTGAAGCAAATGCAGAATACCGCTATAATATCGCTCCGCTTTTTTCAAATGCAGTTTATTTAAAGGGCGCTTTTTTTATTGATGCAGGTAATATCTGGAATTTTAAAAACACCAAATCCAACGGCACCATAGATAGCACTCAATTTAAATTTCAAAATCTTTACAAGCAACTGGGGCTTTCTGCAGGTACAGGTTTGCGGTTTGACTTTAGTTATTTTCTTATACGATTTGATATAGGTTTTAGATTTAAGCGCCCTGATATTTCAGCAAATGATGGCTGGCAATTACCAAATATTACCTGGAAAAATTTATTTGTCAACGGTGATGCAAACAAAAGATGGCGTTACGAGAATTTTAATTTTACAATTGGTATTGATTATCCTTTCTGAACCATGATTTGGGTTGATTAAAAAGATTTAATCAGAAAAAATAAATTACTTTGAAACGCATAACATTTAATCAACTTAATCTATATAATCAACCCAAATCATGGTTCAGACTAAATTCCTCTATTGTTACAGATTGCTCCAAAGTAAACTCTCCTATTCGTGTTCTGCATAAACTGCTTAGATAAGCGCCGCAACCCAGGGCAGCTCCAAAATCATTTGCCAGGCTTCGGATATAAGTTCCGGTTGTGCATACAACTTTAAAAAAAACAACAGGCAATTCCATCTTTGTTATCTCGAATTCTTTGATATTTATTTTTCTCGGCTCTAATTTTACCTCATGACCTTTTCTTGCTGCTAAATAAACAGGTTTGCCTTTTTGTTTTATTGCGGAATGTATTGGCGGAACCTGGTCTATTTCACCTAAAAATTTTACGGCTGTTTCATCTAATAATTCTTGGGTAACAAAATCGAAGTTTTTGAAATCCTGTGGTTCGTTTTCCAGGTCGTATGTAGGTGTTACAGCGCCCAGTGTAAAAGAACCTGTGTATTCTTTTTCCTTCGCCTGGTATTCATTTATCTTTTTTGTAAATTTTCCGGTACATATTATCAAAAGCCCTGTAGCCAAAGGGTCCAGCGTACCTGCATGTCCTACCTTTTTTATCCTGATAATATTCCTGATCTTTCTTACTGCATCAAACGATGTCCAGTGCAAAGGTTTATTGATCAGTAAAACTTTTCCTTCTTCGTATGAATTTTTGTTATTCAATCTTTAAATCGTTTAATACGTTTAAGGGTTTAAGGGTTTAACGTTAAACGTTTTAAACCCTTAAACCCTTAAATAGCCTGTCGTGCTTTTAATTCCAGGTATTTATTAATGATATTAATGGTAAGTTTTTGCGGTGAAGTAAGAATGGATAATATGCCATGCTTCATTAGTTCCTTTACGATCAATCTTTTTTCAAAAGCAAATTTTTCAGCGATTGTTTTTACATACACCTGTTCAATATCTTTTGCTTCTGAAACTGTTAATTGATGCAACTCAGTGTTTTCAAAAAATACAACGAGTAATAAATGATGACCGGCAATTGACCGCAAATAATCCAGTTGTCTTTTTAAACCTGACAAAGATTCAAAGTTGGTAAACAGAACCACCAGGCTGCGATGCTTTATACGGTTGCGTATCTGCATATACAACATCTCAAAATCACTTTCCTGGAAAGATGTTTTTTGATTGTATAATAACTGTAGGATATTTTCTTTTTGTATAGCTTTTCTGTCAGCAGCCAATACAGAACCCAATTTATTTGAAAAAGTGATAACACCTACCCGGTCTTGTTTTTTTAAACATACATTACTTAACACAAGGCAACTGTTAATGGCATAATCCAATAATGTTAGCCCGCCAAATGGCATCTTCATCAACCTGCCTTTATCAAT
>JADGPX010000174.1 GCA_017882215.1 Chitinophagaceae bacterium
AGGGTTTTTCATAATATATTATTAAATCACCTGTTTATTTGCCAATCTTAAATTTAATAAGCCTGATAAAAGGTATTTTTATAAAAATATCTGTTTAAAAACGTAAATTTGCGCTTCTTTATGAGATTATTAAGCATATTATTGATTACCTCTTTTGCTGTTGTCTCCTGTACCAGTGATTTTAGTAAAGTTCTTAAGAGTAAGGACTATGATTATCAACTGAAAAAGGCGGATGAATATTTTTATAAAAAGAAGTATAAGCAGGCAGAACAATTATATATAGAATTGTTTCCTGTATTTAAAGGCACGCAAAAATTTGAGGATCTATATTATAAGTATGCATACTGCTCCTATTTTCAAAAAAATTATGCTGATGCTGAAAATCTTTTTAAAGGATTTTTAGAAGTTTTTCCTAATAGTCCAAAAGAAGAGGAAATAGCTTATATGCATGCCTATACATACTATCTTGAATCACCCAAGGTTGATTTGGAACAAACTAATACATCAAAGGCAATTGGTATGATGCAAACATTTATTAATACACATCCAAACTCTTCAAGATTAAAAAGTGCGCTTGACGTTATTGATAAAAGCCGTGCTAAACTGGAAGTTAAGGAGTTTAAAAGTGCAGAATTATATTATAAATTACAGCATTACAGGGCTGCAGGTATTGCGTTTACAAATTTATTAAATAACTACCCCGAATCAGTAAAAGGAGACGAATACAAATTAATGAGCATTAAATCATTTTATCAATTTGCAAAATTAAGTGTAGCCGAAAAGCAGCAGGAACGGTATGAGAAGGTACTATCAGAGTTTAATGATTTTACTGATAGATATCCCGAAAGTAAATTATTAAAAGACGCACAAGATTATAATAACTTAAGTTTAAATCACATTAAAGAATTACAAAATGAGCAAGCTAAGACGACAACAAAGCGCTAACACAAGCAATGTTGTAGAAACAAAAAACCTAACAGATATTAAAGCTAAAACCGGCAATTTATATGAATCTATTGCTGTTATAGCTAAAAGAGCCAACCAAATTAATATTTCTTTAAAAGAAGAATTGCATAATAAACTGGAAGAATTTGCAAGCCATACGGATAGCCTTGAGGAAATCCATGAAAATAAAGAGCAAATTGAAATTTCCAAAGCATACGAAAGAATGCCTAACCCTGCTTTATTAGCAACTACCGAGTTTATGGATGACAAGGTATATTATCGTAAAAATGAAGACGATCTTTTTAGTTAAATGTTTAAATACTTCTTTAAAGTTTATGCTAATCTTTAAATAAGAAAATATAATTTTAGCGACGATTGTTTTTAATCGTCGTTTTTATTTAATGCTCTCCGGTAAAAAAATATTAGTAGGAGTTACAGGCAGCATTGCTGCTTATAAAGCTATTTTATTAGTTCGCTTATTAATAAAAGCCGGTGCAGAAGTAAAAGTGATAATGACCCCCTCGGCAAAAGATTTTGTATCACCGCTTACCTTTTCTACATTATCAAAAAATGAAGTTTTAATTGATCTTTTTAATGAAACTTCCTGGGCTAATCATGTTAACCTTGGGCGATGGGCTGATGTTATGTTGATAGCTCCTTTAAGTTGCAATACACTGGCAAAAATGGCAAATGGATTTTGCGATAATTTATTGCTCGCAATATATTTATCGGCAACCTGCCCGGTAATAGTTGCTCCTGCAATGGATGAAGATATGTGGCATCATCCTTCAACCAAATTAAATATTGATAAGATAAGATCTTTTGGAAATAATATAATACCTGTTGACAATGGAGAATTAGCCAGTGGTTTATTTGGCGACGGACGAATGGCAGAACCGGCACAAATTATGCAATACCTGCACAATTTTTTTTTTGAAAGCAATGAATTAGCAGGCAAGAAAGTTTTAATAACAGCCGGTCCTACTCATGAAGCTATAGATCCTGTAAGGTTTATTAGTAATCACTCTTCGGGCAAAATGGGTGTTTCAATTGCCGAAGAATTTGCCGGCAGGGGAGCAGATGTTACCTTAATTTTAGGTCCATCCGATATAGATGTTAGTAAAAATATACATACAGTAAAAGTTACCTCAGCCCAGGAAATGTATGATGCTTGCATGAACAACTTTTCAAAAATAGATATAACTGTAATGGCTGCAGCGGTTGCCGATTATATGCCACAGAATTTTTCATTAAAAAAAATTAAAAAGACAGAAAATGTTTTTACGCTTAGTTTAAAAAAAACAAATGATATTTTAAAACAACTGGGAGAGCAAAAAAACAAAGATCAAATAATAGTTGGGTTTGCTTTAGAAACCAATAATGAAAAAGAAAATGCGTTATCTAAGTTAGAAAAGAAAAACATTGACCTTATCGTTTTGAATTCATTAAATGATGAAGGAGCAGGGTTTGGTACTGACACTAACAAAATTGCTATTTTTGATAAACATGGAAATGAATTCCATTTTGAAAAAAAATCTAAAAAACTTGTTGCTAAAGACATTGTAAACACCATCATTCAATACAAAAATGTTTAGATTATTTTTTGCTATTACTATTTTTTTATTTGTAAACGTTGTAAAGGCGCAGGAATTACGTGCAAGGATAAATGTATTATCAAACAGGGTAGGAGGAAATGTAGATAAGAAAACTTTTCAAACTCTGCAAACTGCTTTAAACAACTTTATCAATAACCGTAAGTGGACAACTGATAATTTTTCTCCTGAAGAAAAAATTGATTGCAGCTTTCTATTAAATCTTGAATCTACTAACGATGCAAATGTGTATAAAGCATCATTAACCATTCAATCAGCCCGCCCTGTATTTAATTCATCTTATTTATCACCTATAATTAATTTCCAGGATAATGAGATAATCTTTAAATATTCTGAATTTCAGCAATTGGAATTTAATGAAAATCGTGTTGCAGGAACAGACCCTCTGGTTGCTAATCTTACTGCTGTAATTGCTTATTATATCAACATTATTCTTGGATTGGATTATGATTCTTTTTCTCAAAGAGGAGGTGATCTTTATTTTCAAAAAGCCCAAAACATTGTAAACAATGCACCTGAGGGGAGAAATATTTCAGGTTGGAAAGCCTTTGACGGAACGAGAAATCGTTACTGGCTGGTAGAAAATTTACTCAACAGTCGTTATACACTTATTCATGATGCATATTATCGATTTTATAGAATGGGTATGGATAAATTATATGAAGAAGAGATTGTAGCACGAAATGAAATTTTAAATGTTCTAAGTCTGCTGAATAATTTTAATACCGATAATCCAAATACTATGATCTTACAGTTTTTCTTTCAGGGGAAAACACAGGAGTTAATAAAAATATTTTCTAAAGCTTCACCACCGGAAAAATCAAAAGCTTTGGAATATCTGCAGCGCCTGGATATTTCAAACACTTCTAAATATAAAGAAGGATTAAAATGATAAGATGCATTGTAATAATTTCGATTTCAGTTTTCTTTTATTCCTGCAAAGAGTCAACGCCATCGGGAATTATTAAACCAAAAAAAATGCAGGAGGTATTATGGGATGTTTTAAGAGCGGATGCCCTCTCTCAGCAATTAGTTAAAAGTGATTCAGCTAAATCATTAGCTGATGAAAGTGTTAAGCTTACTAAGAAAGTATTTTTAATTCATAACATTAGTGAAGAACAATTTGAAAAGAGTTATACTTATTATACAAATCATCCTGATATAATGAGAACAATGTTGGATAGTATAAATGCTCAGCAAACAAGAAAAAGTAATTTAGAGATTCCGCTTACAAAAAAAAGAATGTTGAAGGATACTGTAAGCAATAAATAAATTTAGCGTGATTAATAAAGTTTATAAAAATGCTGATGATGCCGTAACTGATATAAATGATGGAGCAGTATTGATGTTAGGAGGTTTTGGATTGTGCGGCATTCCCGAAAATTGCATTGCTGCATTAGTAAAGAAAAGAATTAAAAATCTTACCTGTATTTCCAATAATGCAGGTGTAGATGATTTTGGTATTGGATTAATGCTTCAGCAAAAGCAGGTAAAAAAAATGATCTCATCTTATGTAGGAGAAAATGCAGAGTTTGAGAGACAATTACTAAATGGAGAGCTTGAGGCAGAATTAATTCCGCAAGGTACATTAGCTACACGTTGTATGGCTGCCGGTTATGGCATACCTGCAATATTTACTCCTGCAGGTGTTGGTACCGAAGTAGCTGCAGGAAAAGAAATTCGTGAGTTTAATGGAAAACAATATTTAATGGAATATGCATTTGATGCAGATTTTGCAATAGTAAAGGCATGGAAAGGCGATACACAGGGTAATCTTATTTATAAAGAAACTGCCAGAAATTTTAACCCTTTGATGGCGATGGCTGGCAAAGTTACCATTGCTGAAGTGGAAGAATTGGTAGAAGCAGGAGAACTGGATCCCAATAATATTCATACTCCTGGTATTTATGTTCATCGAATTTTTAAAGGAGACAATTATCAAAAAAGAATTGAACAAATAACAGTTACCCCCAAACCCCTAAAGGGGCTTTAAGGGAATTATTATTATTTATTTTTTTAAAATGATTTTATCCTGCTAATTTCATTTGTCATATTTGTGAAAGTCGAATGAAAGTAAAATTATTATAAACTTAAAAAGCCCCTTTAGGGGTTTGGGGTATGTTAGATAAAAATCAAATTGCAAAGCGGATTGCAAAAGAATTAAGAGATGGGTATTATGTAAATCTTGGAATAGGCATTCCAACTTTAGTGGCTAATTATATTCCTCAAAATATAAATGTAATTCTTCAATCCGAAAATGGTTTGCTCGGCATGGGGACTTTTCCTATTGAAGGAGAAGAAGATCCTGATCTTATAAATGCGGGCAAGCAAACAATTACTACATTGCCCGGTTCTGCATTTTTTGATAGTGCTATGAGTTTTGGAATGATACGGGCAGGAAAAGTTGATCTCACTGTTTTAGGTGCTATGGAAGTAAGTGATACAGGTGATATTGCAAACTGGAAAATTCCGGGTAAAATGGTTAAGGGAATGGGTGGAGCAATGGACCTGGTAGCAAGTGCAAAAAATATTATTGTAGCTATGATGCACACAAATCCTAAAGGTGAATCTAAGTTGTTGCCAAAATGTACATTACCATTAACCGGTGTAAAGTGTGTAAAAAAAATCGTTACAGAATTAGCCGTATTAGATGTAACAGAAAGTGGATTTAAATTGTTGGAAAGAGCTCCCGGTGTAAGCGTAGATGAGATCAAAAACAAAACTGCCGGCAGGTTAATTATTGAAGGAACAATTCCAGAAATGATTTTGTAAAAGATTTTCTCTAATCGATCAAAGAATTTTTCATTGCATAAAATACTAATCCTACTGAATTCTTTACTCCAAAACGCTCCATCAGCCTGTCTTTTATAGCTTCAACAGTTCTTGCGCTTATATCCATTTTTTGAGCAATTTCGTGGGCAGTATATTCCATACAAACTAATGTAAGCACTTCTTTTTCTCTTTCACTTATAACAACTTCGCTGTTTAAGTTTGGATTAAATTTTTGCTTGGCATAATTTTTTTTGATCAAAACTCTATTTACAAAATTGTTTAGATAAAAACCTGTACGCATAACATCTGTGATCGCTTTTTTAATTTCAGATGGTTCTGTACTTTTTAAAAGATAACCATTAGCGCCGCTATCCATTAAATGACCCACGAATCTTTCATCCTCATACATCGTTAAAATAATAATCCTTATAGCGGGGAAATGTTTATTAAGGTACTTGGTTGTTTCTATGCCATCTTTTACAGGCATTTTTAAATCCATAAGAATTACATCAGGCGGATCATTATCTGATACTTTCTGAATCAGGTCTTCACCGTTATCAGCTTCGAATACAAATTTTATATTATTATATTGTCGCAGAGAAAGGATGACTCCCTTTCTAAAAATCTGATGATCGTCGGCGATTGCAACTTTTATTATATCCATAACTGAACAACAAGTTAAAGATAAACATTTGCTAAGTATAGCATTACAATTAAATTATATCAACGGTTCTTTGGGTACTTCTAAAGTAACCTTATAATATGTGTGAGAAGTATCTATTTCAAATAAGATTCTTCCTTTTAAAACCTTTACACGACTTTGAATATTTTTTAAACCTAAGCCTGCTGAAGTGTGATTTAATTTTTCAAATTCTGATTGAATAATTCCCTGCCCGTCATGATGGATGCGGAAATAAAGATTATTGCCATTTGTATTTTGGGTAAGATGAATAAAACC
>JADGPX010000175.1 GCA_017882215.1 Chitinophagaceae bacterium
GCTTTTTACATCATCATAAAATAAGCGCCATAATTTTTTTAAGAAGCGGTGAACACCTTCAATGCCTTTGGTATCCCACGGTTTGCTTTGCTCTACCGGGCCTAAAAACATTTCATACATACGGAAAGTGTCGGCGCCGTATTTGTCAATTATTTCGTTAGGATTAATAACATTTAGTTTTGATTTGGACATCTTCTCAACTTCAAAATCACAAATAAAACTTCCATCCTCTTCCGTTACAAATCTTTCTCCTGAAAATTTTGGATAGCTCCTTTTTAAAAAATCTATGTTAAGAAGATTATTGTTTACAACATTAACATCAATATGTACAGGTTGAAAAAAAACTCTTTTCTCCCAAGGTGGAAGTTCTG
This sequence comes from Chitinophagaceae bacterium, assembly GCA_017882215.1. Classification (GTDB taxonomy): domain Bacteria; phylum Bacteroidota; class Bacteroidia; order Chitinophagales; family Chitinophagaceae; genus Ginsengibacter. Next base: position 372 of record JADGPX010000175.1, read on the forward strand.
TTTGTTTTGATAGTTCAATTAATCTTTTGTCGGCTAGTTTTTTAAAAATATTTTTGGAGTAAAATTTACCGTCTTCATTTAAACGATATATAATTGAAGATACTCCCTGTATCATTCCCTGGTTTACTAATTTTCTAAACGGCTCATCAAAATTTATATAACCTAAATCAAATAAAACTTTAGTCCACATGCGGCTATAAAGTAAATGCCCAACTGCATGCTCTGTTCCGCCAACATATACATCTACCTGGTTCCAGTAATCGGTTGCTTTTTTACTGGCAAATTCTTTATCATTATGCGGATCCATATACCGTAAAAAATACCAGGAAGAGCCTGCATAGCCGGGCATTGTGTTGGTCTCCCTCACCCCCAACCCCTCTCCACGAGTGGAGAGGGGAGATGCCGTTACTAATTCTTTAATCTTATCTCTTACCTTGAAGGCATTTTCTAATACTTCATTATTAGAAAATCTTACAACATCAAAGCCTATTTCTTTTAAAATTTTTGTTCTGTTTTCATCATAAAGTTTTTGCTCCTCTGTTTCATGGTAACCACCGTCTACTTCTATGATCAAACTATTTTGAAGTGAAATAAAATCTGCGATATATGCATCAATGGGATGTTGTCTTCTGAATTTTACTCCAAGCTGGTTGTTGCGTAAGAGCTGCCATAATTTATCTTCTGCTTCTGTAAATTCTTTTCGCATACGCTTTGCAAGCTCATACTGCATAGGCGTAGAGACAGAATATTTAGGAGCCAAAGCCGTACCAGTTCCCTTCTCCACTTGTGGAGAAGGGTTAGGGTTGAGGGAAGAAGGGTTAGGAATGAGGTACCATTCCGGAATATTAGCTAATGGTCCTTGCCCCTCCGGACCGGGTTTGTAATTTTCTACATGCGGCAATTCAACAGGTAATTCTTTTTCATCAACAGCATAAGCAACTCCGTTCCCGCCTGCCTCACTGGTATCTGTAGTTTGGCGGGCAGGTTTATAAACTATAGGAAATGGTTCACCCCAATATCGCTGGCGGCTGAAACCTGCATCCCTCATTTTATAATTTATTTTTCTCTTGCCAATACCAAGGTCTTCCAGTTTATCTATCACTACGCTAATGGCATCTTTCATCAGCATACCATTTAAAAAATTCGAGTTGGTAAGAATAGCCTCTTTGGTTGGATTGGCTTCTTCGTCATTAAAATGCTCACCAATAATATTTGTAATAGGAATACCAAAATGCTTTGCAAAATTAAAATCACGCTGATCGCCGCAAGGCACAGCCATTATAGCTCCTGTGCCATAGCCTGCCAAAACATATTCTGATATCCAGATAGGAATTTCTCTTCCATCAAAAGGATTGACGGCATAGGCGCCGGTAAAAACACCAGTGATCTGTTTTACTTCTGCTAACCTTTCACGTTCACTGCGACTTTTTACATATTCAAGATATTTTTCAACTTCTTTTTTTTGTTGAAATGCTGTTATTTGTTGTACCAATTCATGTTCCGGTGCAAGTACCATAAAGTCAACTCCGAAAATGGTGTCGGGTCGGGTAGTAAATACCCTCACCCCTTCCTCCCTCTCCATTTGTGGAGAGGGGTTGGGGGTGAGGGAGAATTTTATTTCTACCCCTTCACTCTTACCTATCCAGTTGCGTTGCATTTCTTTCATTGCATCAGTAAACTCTACTGTTTCCAAACCCTGTAATAATCTTTCGGCATATTCAGTTATCCGTAAATACCATTGCCGCATTTTCTTTTTAACTACAGGATGCCCGCCACGTTCGCTAACTCCATTTATCACCTCATCGTTGGCTAAAACTGTTCCCAGCGCTTCACACCAGTTCACTTCTCCATAAGCAGAATATGCCAGCCGGTATTCCATTAATATCTCCTGCTTTTTTGCATCATCAAAACTGTTCCATTCCTCTGCAGAAAAAAAGTTGTCTGTTGTCTGTTGACTGTTAACTGCTGAAGAGCCTTCTTGTTCAAATATTTTTATCAGCTTTTCAATTCTTCTTGCTTTGTTTTCTTTTTTATCATACCAGCTATTAAAAATTTGAAGAAATATCCATTGTGTCCATTTATAATATTTGGGGTCACTGGTTCGTATTTCACGGCTCCAGTCAAAACAAAAACCGATATTATCTAACTGGTTGCGGAAAGTATTTATATTTTTTTCTGTTGTAACTGCGGGGTGTTGCCCGGTTTCTAATGCATATTGTTCTGTAGGCAATCCAAAGCTGTCGTAGCCCATAGGATGCAAAACATTAAAACCTTTCAGCCGCTTATATCTTGCATAGATGTCGCTGGCAATATAACCAAGGGGATGGCCAACATGTAAACCGGTACCACTGGGATACGGAAACATATCCAGCACATAACATTTAGGCCTGGAAGAATCGTTGCTTACTTTATAAACATTGCTTTCTTTCCATTTTTGCTGCCAGTCTTTTTCTATTTTTCTAAAATTATATTCCATCCAACTATTTTTCTTATATGGTTTTGTTGAATTGTTGTTGCTGTATCCCGCAAGTGCGGGACGACGCCAATGAAGCTAAATAGAAAATCAACGGCTGGCTACAAAAAATTTTTTTGTGAAAGAAATGTTATTCATTCTCCTGAAACACCAATCACTGATTAACTAAAATATATTAGCAATACAATGTAATGACAAAAATACTAAACCTCTGTAAAAACAATTATTTTTGCCGATGTCGCTAAAACTATCAATTAATTAACTGATCACAATGGCTCAATTTGGGAAAGCATCTGCAAAACGGGGGAAACCATCTTACATATATGCAATAATAGGCGTTGCGCTTGTATTATTTTTATTTGGTATTGTGGGATGGATATTTTTAAACATTCGCAAAACGGGAGAATATTTTAAAGAAAGTATACAGGTACATGCCTGGATAGAAAGAACAGCAAGCAAAAAACAAATTGATACTGTAAAAAATTATATTACCTCGCTGTCTTACGCAAAAAATGTAGAGTATGTAACACGGGAAAAAGCAATTGAAAAATGGAATGCACAAAATGATACGATCTGGAAAAAGTTTTTAGACAATAATCCGCTTCCGGAAAGCATAGATTTTTTTGTGAAAGCTGACTATATGCAAAAAGACAGCCTGGCAAATCTTGGCAGTTATCTTGAAAATAATTATCATGGGGTTATTTCAGAATTCCAATATCCCACTGACACTGTAACCTATGTTAGCAAGTTTGTAGAAACCGCTGCCATCTGGATCCTTATCCTTGCCATTATACTTTTCCTTCTGGTAATTATTTCCATTGATAATACCATACGGCTGGCAATGTATAGCAACAGGTTCCTGATAAAAACAATGCAGATGGTAGGCGCCACACGAAGCTTTATTGCAAAGCCTTTAAATGTAAGAGCAATTATAAATGGATTAATAGCAGCGGGAATTGCAATTGTGCTCATGATCGGATTTATTGCCCTCGCAGAAAAATTTGTTCCCTACTTTAAAGTGCTGCATGATAACAGTAACATGTTGTTGTTATTTGTCTGCATAATAATTTTAGGATTGTTCATATCCTTATTCAGCACGCATCGCTCGGTTTTAAAATATTTAAAAATGAAACTGGATGATCTTTATTAATTCATCAACTATCTTTATAATTATAATTATTAAAATAAAATGGCTCAGCAGAAAAAAACAACTACCCCGGCTCATACAAAAGAAACTGTAACCAATACATTATTTGGCAAAGACAATTACAAATGGATGCTTATCGGACTTGTGGTTATGGCAATTGGATTTTTTTTAATGGCAGGAGGCAAAAGCAGCAACCCCAATGTTTTCCAGGATAAAGATGTTTACAGTACAACCCGTATCACTATTGCGCCTATATTAATTATTGCAGGGCTTATTATTGAGATATTTGCCATAATGAAGAAGCCTAAATAGTTTTTTTAAAAATAAACTCCTTTGGCGATGATTTATTCATCGCCTTTTTTTATGTTGCATGCTTAACCCTGTACATGACAGTAACTGAGTCCATCATCATAGCCATTGTAGAAGGAATAACAGAGTTTATTCCTATTTCTTCTACCGGGCACATGATCATTACTGAAAAATTATTGCAAATGCCGGAAGATGAGTTTACAAAAGTTTTTACAGTAGCAATACAGTTAGGAGCAATTTTAGCTGTTGTGGTTCTATATGCTAAAAAGTTTTTTAATTTTTCTCAATGGCAATTTTATGTAAAGCTTGCAGTAGCTGTTCTGCCAGCGTTAATAATCGGTTTTTTATTTTCAAAAAAAATTGATGCTTTGCTCGATAGTTCTCAAACAGTTGCTATAAGCATGCTTGCCGGAGGAATTATTTTAATATTTATTGATAAAGCTTTTAAGAATCCCGAGGTTCATAATGAAAGAGAGGTTTCTTTTGCAAAAGCATTTATTATTGGTATATGGCAATGCGTGGCAATGATACCCGGTATTAGCCGAAGTGCTGCTTCTATAATTGGTGGTATGCAGCAAAAACTTACAAGAAGCGCTGCTGCAGAATTTTCATTTTTTTTAGCTGTGCCAACCATGCTGGCAGCTACTGTGTATAAATTGTATAAGTACACAAAAGAGAACGGTGCTTTTTCTTCAGAACAAATAAAATTATTAAGCATTGGCAATATTGTGGCATTTGCGGTAGCATTGTTAGCTATAAAATTCTTTATTACATTTTTAAAGAAGCATGGCTTTAGGGTTTGGGGAGTGTACCGGATAATTGTTGGTATAGCATTACTGGTATTGATCTATTCAGGCTGGATAAAATCATAAGATCATTTTATTCTAAATAAAATTTTTAATTTACAACATCAAAAAAAAAAAATGAAAACAATCAGAATTATTGGTTTTATTGTAGCGCTTGGAGCATTAGGTTATTATGCATACCAGCTTATTGCTAAACCTAACGGTAAAAAATATACATTAAATGATAAACATCATGTTTATTATAAAGGTGATGGCGTAACAGAAGATGATGCAAAAAAAGTTGGAACATATCTTACTGGCATTGGTTTATTCGGCGCTGACAATGAAATGGATGTTCAAATAAACGCTGAGAAAAATTCTAATGACATAAATATCAGGTTCATAGTTGATAAGGATAAGGTAACACCGCAGATCGAAAATAGCTTTCTAAGTATCGGCAATGATATGGCAGCTAAAATATATCCCGATAAAACCCTTCACCTAATTCTTACTGATACACATTTTGATGATATAAAAGATGTGGGAACAGTAAAGGCATCACAACCCCAAACCAATACAAATACTAAACAAACCGATGATGAAAAATAACTTGTAATCAATTTTCTCACAATAAAAATAAATAACCATGGGCTTTTTAAGATCTCTTATGTCAGTAATATCAACCGACGGAAAAACAGGCACCCCTTTTAAACTAGATAAACATACCGTATATTGGAAAGGAAAGGGTGTTACAGAATTGGATGCAGCACACGTTGCCGGGTATTTTAAAGGATGTGGTTATTTTAAAGATGATAATAGTATTGATGTTCAAATACTTTCTCCTACTAGCTCAGCAGAGGAATTAAGAGTAAATTTTATTGTAAATCCACAATATGTAACTTCTGAAATTGAAGATCATTTCAAGTCAATGGTGTCTTCCATGCATGAACTTTTTCCTGGCAGAAAATTATCTTCAACTCTAGTGGATCCTCATTTTAAAGAAGTAAAAAATTTAGGCTATATGTAGGTTGTGCAGAGAATTATATTATAATACCATTTTGGGTATCTTGAAAAACTTATATAATAAACCATGCAAACTGCTCCAAAAAAAGTTATAACCAGCTGGGCTATGTACGACTGGGCTAACAGCGCCTATTCACTCATTATCACTTCAGCAATCTTCCC
>JADGPX010000176.1 GCA_017882215.1 Chitinophagaceae bacterium
CCGGGAAGTTATGTAAAGAAATTTCCTGCGGGAGAATATGGCGTTAGCTGTGCTTTAATTATTGGTAAACGAAAAGAAAGCACCGATAAAAAAACCAGTCTGAATGATGCACTGAGGGATTTTAATGTTAGTGTGTAGTATATTCGTTTAAAGGTTTAAGGGTTTAATGGTTTAATGGTTTTTAATAACCTTGAACGTATGAAAACCTTAAACGATTTAAACATTTAAACCTTTTTAAACGATACCGCCCGGGTGGCGAAATTGGTAGACGCACTGCCTTCAGGTGGCAGCGTTCGCAAGGATGTGCTGGTTCGAATCCAGTCCCGGGCACTAACTTCTCCATAATCTTCTTTGTTCCCCCTTCGGGGGATAGGGGGCTTTTAATTATATTTACCTGTTGAATTAAATTATTATGACCAGAGAAGAGAAATTTATGATGGAGGCAATTGCTCTTTCTCAAAACGGAGTAAGAAATAATGAAGGCGGTCCGTTTGGATGTATAATTGTAAAGGATGATACAATAATCGGCAGGGGAAATAACAAGGTTACTTCTTCCAATGATCCTACCGCTCATGCAGAAGTGGTTGCTATCAGGGATGCCTGTAAAAACCTTGGGACTTTTCAACTGGAGGGCTGTGAAATTTATACTTCGTGTGAGCCGTGCCCTATGTGTCTGGGTGCCATTTACTGGGCAAGACCAAAAGTGGTTTACTTTGCCAATAGTCGCCAGGATGCCGCCAACATTGGGTTTGACGATTCAATGATATATGAAGAGCTGGGCATAGACCTGGATAAAAGAAAAATTCCCATCATTAATTTAGGAAGCGAAGATGCGCTGAAAATATTTGAGGAATGGCAGAATAAAGAAGATAAAATTGAGTATTGACGGGTTATTCAGATGAATACTTGATAAGTTAATAAGTGAAAATCTAAAAACATGCGGAACATTTTTTTAATTTTTATTCTCACAAATGTTATGAGTAACATTTTTGCGCAAACAGAAAAAGCGGTTTATAAAAATGTTGCAGACAAATTAGAAAGCAATTACAATCAGGATAATTACGATGATATATTCAATATGTTTTCTTCTGAAATGAAAACTGCCCTGCCTCTTGATAAAACAAAAGATTTTTTTTCAGGATTAAAAGATAAGGCAGGAAAAATAATAAAAAAGGAATTTGTAAAATATCAGGCAACCTATGCTGTTTATAAAACAAACTTTGAAAGAGCATTGTTTTCATTAAATATTTCTGTTGATGACAATTCTAAAATAAATGGTTTATATATTAAACCTTTTGAACCTGATAACTTACCTAAAATAGATCGGAATAAAACTAAACTGGTATTGCCGTTTAATGGCGCCTGGACAGTTTTTTGGGGAGGTGATACTAAAGAGTTAAATTATCATGTTGTGAGTAAAGCACAAAAAAATGCATTTGATATTGTAATAAAAGACAAAACAGGAAAAAGCTATAAAACTGATGGAAAAACCAATGAAGACTATTATGCATTTGGAAAAGAAATATTTGCTCCATGTGATGGAATAATTGTTTTAGTGGTGGATGGAGTAAAGGAAAATAAACCTGGAGAATTGAATCCCATTTATGTTCCCGGTAATTCTGTTATTTTAAAAACGATGAATAACGAATATCTTTTATTTGCTCACTTTAAACATCATTCGATAAAAGTAAAAGAAGGAGAAAAAGTAAAACAAGAACGGGTTTTAGGGCTTTGCGGTAACACAGGAAATTCATCTGAGCCTCATTTGCACTTTCATATTCAAAATGTAGAAGATATGAATATTGCAACCGGTGTAAAATGTTACTTTGATAAGATAATTGTAAACGGACAGATCAAAAATGATTACTCTCCTATAAAAGGAGATATAATTCAGAATGAAAAACGCTAATCTAAAATTCTTCGCTTTAATAATCTCCGCAGCATTACTTATAGCAATTTCTTCCGGTGTTTGACTTTTTATTTGCATGCCAATTGGTGAATGAATTTGTTGTAAAACATTTCCATCCATTCCATCTTTTCTATAATCTTCAAACATCTTTTCAATTTTCTTTTTGCTGCCAAGCAATCCAAAATATTTGAATTGCTTTTGCATCAAAGCTCTTACAGCAATATCATCTGTGCGGTAGCCGAATGTCATTACCACCACATAATTATTTTCTCCGGATGGAATTAATTCTTTTAATTCAGAATAATCTTTCACGATCATTTTCTCATGAGCATAATTATTTTTCTCTTCGCCAATGTTGATCGCCTGACCAACATAATATTTTGACACTTATTAATCCGATAAATAAAACTAAAGCTCCCTGTACAGAGAGCTTTAGTTTTAAAGAGAATAAATTATCTCCAGTGACCGGGAATCCAGCGGGAACCACGACGGGAATTGTTCCAATGACCGGGAACCCATCTTGAACCCATACGTTCAGGCTTTATCCAATGTCCCGGAACTTCTACATACCGGCCTCCACGCCATTCCCACTCAGGGCCAACCCATACAGCGCCGCGGTAAGGGGCACGATCATGGCCAATGGAAACGTTAATACTAAAACCGGGTCTTTTTCTTACATATTGTGCATCAGCATTTATAAATAAAAAACCTGATAGCATCAGCATTACAAAAATTTTCTTTTTCATATACTTATTTTATTTATTGGACTGCAAAAACTTTGCCGGGGTTTAATAATAATTTTTTAGCCCTTAAAATTCTTCGCTTTAATAATCTCCGCAGCATTACTTATAGCAATTTCTTCCGGTGTTTGACTTTTAATTGGTTAATACTTTGCGGTGATGGATTCTCAATTGTTTATTATGACAACAAATTTCAGGATTTACTTAAGGATCATTTTAGCCTTTGCTTTATTTTTTGTTTTAATAAATGGATATTGTCAGGATAAAGACAGTGTAAAAGAAATTACTTTACCATCAGTAATTATAAAAGCATTTGAGCAAAACCGCAAATTGAAAGATGTGCCTGCTGCGGTTAATTATATTGGTAAACAAAATTTAGAAAGCTTTAGCCCATCATCAATTGTTTCTGCAATTAATTCAACTCCCGGTGTTAGGATGGAAGAACGTTCGCCGGGAAGCTACCGCCTAAATATCAGGGGAAGTTCTCTCCGTTCGCCTTTTGGTGTTAGAAATGTAAAGATCTATTACAATGATATTCCATATACCGATCCGGGAGGACAATCTTATTTGAATGAGCTTGGCTATTATAATTTTAATTCGATAGAGATCATAAAAGGCCCGAACAATAGTTTGTACGGCGCAGGAACAGGCGGTGTATTGTTGATAGAAAGCCTTAGTGAAAAAGAGAAGTCCGGAATTTCCTCAGAATATTCCGCAGGAAGTTATGGTTTGCAAAATATGTATGCATCAATAACAACCGGTTCAGATAAAATTGTTAGCCGTGTAGGATTTCAGCACCAGCAAAGTGATGGATACAGGGATCACAGTAAATTAAAACGTGATGTTCTTGGCTGGAATGGCTTATTTCGTTTTGGCGAAAAGCGTTTATTAAAAACCACGTTTTTGTATGGAGATCTTTTTTACGAAACACCTGGTGCATTAACAAAAGCAGAGTTTGATGCCGATCCAAAAGCTGCAAGACCGGGTAATGCATCTTTTCCCGGTGCTGTTTCTGCCAATGCATCTGTTCATCAGAAAATGTTTTTAGCCGGCGCTTCTTTTACACAGCCCATAACGTCTAAACTTCAAAACAAAACCACATTGTATGGCATGTTTACTGACTTTAGAAATCCTAATATAAATAACTACGATAAAAGCTCAGAGCCACACACAGGCGGCAGAACAGTGTTTAAATTTGTTCAACCTGTTAAAAATGGTATATTAAGTTTGGATGCCGGCGGAGAATTTCAGGAGGGATTTACAACTGTGAGTATTCATAAAAATATAAATGGTAACGCAGATACTTTGCGTACCTATGATGAAATAAATAACCGGCAGTCTTTTGTATTTGCTCAGGCTTCGCTGGATGTAAATTACTGGACAATAATTACCGGTGCAAGCTGGAATACTTTACGGGTAAGGTTTCAAAGGTTTATACCTGCTCCGTTAGGAAAGCAAAGCAGAACTTTTAATAATGAAATAGCGCCTCGCTTTGCATTGATGAAAAAATTTAAAAACCTCAACCTGTATACCAGTGTTGCCAAAGGATTTTCTCCGCCATCAACAGACGAATTATTGCCGACAGGAGGTGCAATAAATATTGGATTGAATGCAGAAGAAGGAACTAATTATGACATAGGCATGAAAGGAACATTCTTTAAAGACCTGTACGTTGATATCAATGTATTTTTCTTCTCATTAACAAATACCATCGTGCAAAGACGTGATGCAGGCGGAGGTAACTTTTTTGTGAACGCAGGTAAAACCAAACAGCATGGAACGGAAACTGTTATTAGTTATCCGTTGTTTTTATCTTCAAAAAAAATTAAAAGCAGTTTGTTCTGGCTTAGCCATACATGGCATGATTTCCATTACAAAGAATTTAAACAACTTACTAATGATTTTTCCGGTAAACAACTTCCTTCTATAGCCCCACACACGATTTCTTCCGGAATTGATATTTTAATGAGCAATGGTTTGCTGGGAACAATCACTTATTTATACAGTGATAAAATTCCGCTGAATGATGCAAACACTGAATATGCAAAATCGTATCATTTACTGGGAGTAAAAATCGGGTATGAAAAATGGGTAAAGAATAAATTTAGATGTAAAATATTTGCCGGCGTAGAAAATTTATTAAATGAAACTTACAGTTTGGGAAATGATATCAATGGCTTTGGCGGACGCTATTATAATGCAGCGCCTAAAAGAAATTTTTATGCATCAATCGCTTTGCAGTTTTTGCAAAAGAAGTGATATATATATAAACGATATTTATTAAATAAAAATTACAACATGCAATACGAAGAATTCCGAAAGGCAGGACATAACCTCATTGATTACATTGCTGATTACCTGCAACAGGTAGAGAACAAACCTTTGTTTAAAGATGTGGAACCATCTTTTTTAAATGATTTGTTTGATGAATCAATTCCCAATAATCCGCAATCACTCGATGCAATTCAAAAAATATTAGAAGAAAAATTATTGCCTTACTGCACACATGTAAATCATCCCGGCTACATGGGACTTATCACGCCTTCGCCTAATCCTGCGGGCATACTGGGTGATCTGTTAGCTGCAGCATTGAATCAGAATCTTGGCGCATATTCCATTGGTCCATCTGCAACAGCAATGGAGCTTCGTGTAATACGCTGGCTGAATGATCTGATTGGTTATGATGAAAAAGCCGGTGGCAACCTTACCAGCGGCGGTATGATGGCGAATTTTATCGGGCTAAAACTGGCAAGAGATTTTACAACAGGAGATGTTGCACAGCATGAAGGTGTGCATGGCAAATGGGCTGTTTATGTTTCAGAAGAACGGCACGTTTCCATAGATAAATCTGTTGATGCAATTGGACTTGGAAGAAACTCTTTGAGAGCATTGCCTACTGATGATAAATTTCAATTAAGAATTGATGCATTAGAAGAAGCACTGCAGAAAGATAAAGCAGAAGGTATAAAACCATTGTGCATTATTGGTTTGGCAGGCACTACAAACCTTGGTGCAGTAGATGATTTGGAAGCATTGCATCGCATTGCAGTTCGTGAGCAGTGCTGGTTTCATGTAGATGCAGCGTATGGCGGTGGTATGTTGTTATCGCATCAAAATAAAAATTTATTAAAAGGGTTACACTTTGCAGATTCGGTTACTATTGATCCTCACAAATGGTTTTATGCTCCTTTAGATTGCGGCGCTGTATTGGTAAAAGACCATGATCAGTTAACAAGGTCATTCGGTATTCAGCATGCATACCTTACTGATCAAAGCAGTAAAAATAATGAACGCTACCAGTTTTATGTACATGGCTTTGAGCAATCAAAACGTTTTCGCAGTTTAAAAGTGTGGATGAGCTTTCAGCATTATGGTAAAGATCAAATAGGTAAATGGGTAGATAATAATATTTCACAGGCAAAGCATTTACACAATCTTGTTATAAACAGTAAAGACTTTGAAAGCGCTACCGAACCAATGATGTCAGCAATCTGCATTCGTTATAAAGCAGAAGGATTAACTAACGAAGAGCTTACACGCCTTCATCATGAAGTGGCTGCAAGAATTGAAAAAGAAGG
>JADGPX010000177.1 GCA_017882215.1 Chitinophagaceae bacterium
TTATGAATTTCATCTTATAGTAAATTGGTTTTTTCAAATTAGCCATAATGTTTGATAAAAAAGAAACAAAATAAAGCCAAGTGTACCCCCACCTGTACCACAAAATAAAAAAACCTTTATAATTTATTATGTTACAAGGGTTTACCAAATTCTTTTGTGGTGTGGGGCGGGATCGAACCGCCGACACAAGGATTTTCAGTCCTTTGCTCTACCGACTGAGCTACCGCACCATTATCAATTCGGGCAGCAAATATATGATTTTACAATCTATCTAATTTCCGTATTCACACAAAAACTTTATCCGCATAATTTTTAACTGCTCCCAGCTGTAATTTCCATCTGCTAACTCTTCTTTAGCAATATCAAGGCTTGAGGTTTGACATCCTTTAAAATAATCAATGATCTCCTCTCTCTCATATTCCTCAACAAGATCTTCAATTGCATAATCTAAATTTAATCTTGTGCCGCTTGCCACAATTGTTTCCATTTCCTCCAATAGTTCTTCAAGCTTTAATGTCTTATTTCTCGCAATAAGTTCCAATGGTATTTTTTTATCTACATTCTGAATAATAAAAACCTTGTTGCTGTTTTTATTTACTACACTTTTCATTACAAAATCATCCGGCTTCTCTATTTCATTTTCTTCCACATATTTATTTATCAGTGCGGCAAATGGTTTTCCAAATTTTAAAGCTTTGCCTTTGCTAATGCCCTGACATTTTTCAAGTTCCTGTATCGTTGTTGGATACAGGGTTGCCATATCTTGTAAACTGTTTTCAAGAAATAAAACAAAGGGTGGCAGATTATGTTTTTTTGCTTCCTCCTGCCGAAGCGATTTCAACATTTCAAATAATGTTTCATCAGCAGCACTTCCATTAACCCCTGAATTTCCTTCACCTTCATCATCATCTGCATTTGCTTCTTCAAATTTATTATTCAACGCTATTTTAAAAGATGTTGGCTTCTTTAAAAAGGCTTCTCCTTTTTTGGTAAGTTTTAATACGCCATATTCTTCTATATCTTTTTGAATAATATTTTCAAGCAGCATCTTACGCAAAAGTGAATTCCAAAAATGCCCATCTTTGTCTTTGCCAATACCAAACACCTCAAGCTCTTCGTGCCTGTACATTTTTATTTGCGGATTAGGTTTGCCTGTTAACACACTAATAGTATACTCCATTACAAAGCCCTCATTTAACGTTTTAATTACTTTAAGGGCTTTCTGTGTCTCTGTTTTAACCTCTATTAACTCTTTTGGATTTTTGCAATTATCGCACATGCCATCGCAGGTTTCTTTATCATATTCTTCACCGAAATAACTTAGTAAAATTTTCCTCCTGCACACTGCACTTTCTGAGTAAGCAACCGTTTCATTTATTAATTGTGCTCCCACTTCTCTTTCGCTTAATGCCTTATCTCTCATTAAATGTTCCAGCTTGGCAACATCTTTATGAGAATAATACAAAATACATTTTCCTTCTAGCCCATCCCTTCCTGCTCTGCCGGTTTCCTGGTAATAATTTTCGATAGACTTTGGAATATTATAGTGTATAACAAAACGCACATCGGGTTTATCAATACCCATCCCAAACGCAATGGTGGCAACTATTACCTGCACTTCTTCGTTTAAAAACTGGTCCTGCCTTCTGGCTCTTAACTTAGCATCTAATCCTGCGTGATAAGCAACAGCCTTTATACCATTTGCCATCAGCATTTCGGCTAATTCTTCTGTCGTCTTTCTATTTAATGTATAGATGATGCCACTCTTTCCCATATTCTGGGAAATAAATTTCACAATGCTTTTTACCGCCTGTTCTTTTTTTATTTTTGGTTGAACCTCGTAATATAAATTCGGACGATTAAAAGAAGAAATAAAAATATTGGGATTACGCAATCCAAGATTTTTTACAATATCGCTTTGAACTTTGGGTGTAGCAGTGGCTGTTAGTGCAATTACGGGAATATCTTTATTTATCTGGTCCATTATTTCTCTAAGCCTGCGATATTCAGGTCTGAAATCATGCCCCCATTCACTGATACAATGTGCTTCGTCAACTGCAAAAAAAGAAATTTCAAGATCTTTAAAAAAGTCAACATTATCTTCCCTTGTAAGTGTTTCCGGTGCTACATAAAGCATTTTGGTCTTTCCGGAGACCAGGTCTTCTTTTACAATTTTTTGCTGCCCTTTATTTAATGTGCTGTTTAAAAAGTGGGCTACATTATCACTGCTGCTATAGCCCCGCATAAGATCAACCTGGTTTTTCATCAATGCAATTAAAGGAGATACAATTATTGCACAACCTTTACTAATAAGGGCTGGTAACTGATAGCAGAGGCTTTTACCACCACCTGTTGGCATAATTACAAATGTGTCTTTACCATCCAAAAGAGTTTTGATAATTTCTTCCTGAGGGGTTTTAAATCCATCAAATCCAAAATGTTCACGAAGGTGTTTGCTAAGTTCTGAGGATGGTTTATCAGAAGAGACTTTTTTCTTTATAGCGGTTTTAGAACCACTTTTAATTTTTGCATTTATCGTCGTCATAATATCTTTCCGGCTCACAATTTTTAAAAAAGTTCACAAAGGTAATTCAATTACAAGGCAAAACAAAACCATTGAAAACGCTGTAAGGCTGAGTAATAAAATTTTTTTATTAGGGATTAAGATACACTTTTTTAAACAGTTTTTTAAAATAAGATTTTAGCTTTTTGCCTTATCATGCAATTAAAGTACGTTTGCAACAGAATTTTTCTAAGAGATTTTTAATCACTAAATCCGTAATTGTGGTAATAAGAATTCCTTTCTTTTCTCTTGCATTGTTTAATCAGTGAATATAAATGCAAAAAACTGATATTATTTCTTTAGCCAAACAAACTATAACCCAGGAAGCCGAGGCTATCGCAGGGATGGTATCTTTTATCAATGATGATTTTAAAAAAACAATTGACCTTATAATAAATTGTAAAGGAAGGCTTGTAATAAGTGGCATTGGTAAAAGTGCAATCATTGCACAAAAAATTGTAGCAACGCTTAATAGTACAGGAACCCCATCATTATTCATGCATGCCGCAGATGCCATACATGGGGATATGGGAATGATACAACAGGATGATGTGGTAATGATCATTAGTAAAAGCGGTGATAGCCCTGAAATAAAAGTTTTGGTGCCGATTGTAAAAAATTTTGGAAATAAAATAATTGCAATGGTGGGGCAAACCCAATCTTATTTAGCGAAGCAGACGGATTTAATTTTAAATACAACCGTAAGTAAAGAAGCTTGTCCCAATAATTTAGCGCCTACAAGCAGCACAACAGCACAAATGGTAATGGGTGATGCTATCGCAATTTGTTTAATGCATGCAAAAGGTTTTAGTGCTGATGAGTTCGCAAGGTTTCATCCCGGCGGAACGCTGGGGAAAAAGTTGTACCTGAAAGTTTCAGACCTTTCTTTGCAAAATGAAAAGCCACACGTAGATGAAACAAGTTCTTTAAAAGATGTAATTGTAGAGATAACAAAAAAACGTTTAGGTGCTACCGCAGTATTGGATAAAAATGAGCATATCGCAGGAATTATTACAGACGGCGACTTGCGCCGGATGCTGGAGAAAAATATTTTATTACAGAATATTACCGCAAAAGATATTATGGCAATAAACCCAAAAACTATTTCACAAAATGATCTTGCAGTAGATGCATTAGACCTCATGAGAAAAAATAATATCAGCCAGCTGTTGGTTGTTGATAATGAAAAATATGAAGGCATTATTCATTTACATGATCTGGTTCGTGAAGGAATAATTTAATGGAGAAAAACACTATGAAAAAAAATAACTATGTAGCAATAATGGCTGGCGGAATTGGAAGCCGTTTTTGGCCAATGAGCCGTACCGGATTTCCAAAACAATTCCTGGATATTTTAAACCGGGGCAGAACATTGATCCAGTCTACCTATGACCGGTTTGCACAATTTATTCCGAAAGAAAATATTTATGTAGTTACAGCGCAGCAGTATTGCGATATTGTTTCAAAGCAACTCCCTGATATAAACCCGGAGAATATTTTATGTGAGCCTTCAAGAAAAAATACAGCTCCCTGCGTTGCTTATGCAGCTTATAAACTGCAACAGCTTGACCCAAAAAGTAATTTAATATGTGCGCCCGCCGATCATCTCATTTTAGAAGGCACCTCATTCATCAAAGCAAGCCTGGAAGCGCTTGCCTTTACAGAAAAGCACAATGCTTTATTAATGATGGGCATTAAACCTTCTCATCCCAATACCGGCTATGGCTATATTCAATATGAAGAACAATCTGTAACAGATAATATTTATAAAGTAAAAACCTTTACAGAAAAACCCGATCTCGAATTGGCTAAAACTTTTATTACAAGCGGGGATTTTCTATGGAACTCCGGCATCTTTGTCTGGCAAACAAAAACTATAATTTCAGCGTTTGAAAAATATCTGCCCGAAATACATGAGGTTTTTGATGCAGAAAAAAAATTGTTTAATACTCCGGAAGAAAAAGATGCAATAGAAAAAATATACCCCCAATGTATAAACATTTCTATTGACTATGGCATTATAGAAAAAGCAGAAAATGTTTATGTTATTCCCTCATCATTCGGATGGGGTGATTTGGGAACATGGGGAAGCGCTTATGAAAATCTTGAAAAAGATTATTTGGAAAATGCGGTAGTAGGGGATAATGTAATGGTATTTGATGCTTCAAAAAATATTGTTCACACAGATAATAAAAAGCTGATTTTGTTACAGGGTCTTGAAGATTTTATTGTTGTTGACACAAAAGACGTTTTGCTTATCTGCAAAAAAGATAAAGAGCAGGAAATAAAAGAATACCTCGCCGAAGTAAAAAGAAATAAGGGAGATAAGTTTTTATAGATGTACACAAATCTCTTCTTTTCATGTTTATCATTTTTACACAAATTTGCTTTTACACAAGGTGATATTCTATAAAATTACTGTTAATAGCCATTTCCGCATTGTTATTGCTACCCAATTTTTTTAATGTTCATCTTGAAAACACACTACAATACGGATCATAAAGAACAGTTTGATCCCGGCCTTGCTTATATAAACTCCACAGAGAAACTTATTGCGGGGGTAATGAAAAGAAAAACATTGTGGCTTTTTCCTTTGATCCTTGTTTTTTATCGCCGCAAAAAAGTGAGCAACAGATCAAAATATTTTACACCTCACAATTAATTATTTTTGATGAATCTCTCATCAAAATAATTTCTGATTGTCACCATCAATTACAAGCAAGCTTCCGTCAATAGGTCCTACTATTTTTACCGTAATGAGTTCATTGGCGGTTGAACATAACGCTATCAATCTTGGGCAGGGCTTTCCTGATTATCCTATGAGTGAAGAATTAATATCACTTGTAAACCAACACATGAAAGCCGGGCATAATCAATATGTACACATGAATGGCTTGCCTGCATTAAGAAATGTTATTGCCGAAAAAATATTTGGTTTATACCAGCAGCAAATAAATGCTGACACAGAAATTACGGTAACACCCGGGGGTACTTATGCTATTTATACCGCACTCACAGCCGTATTGCAACCCGGTGATGAAGTAATTGTTTTTGAGCCGGCTTACGATAGTTACATTCCCAATGTTGAGATCAATGGTGCTGTACCAGTTTTAATTCCGCTCACTTATCCCGATTATAAAATTGATTGGAATGAAGTAAGAAAAAGAATTTCTGCAAAAACAAAAATGGTCATGCTTAACTCGCCGCATAACCCTACCGGTGCGATTTTGAGCAAAGAGGATATTTTTCAACTGCAGCAAATTGTAAAGGATACAAATATTTTTATTTTGAGTGATGAGGTGTATGAACATTTAATTTTTGATGATATGCAGCATGAAAGCATGTTGCGCTATCCTGATCTTTTAGAAAGAAGTTTTGTTTGTTTTTCCTTCGGCAAAGTATATCACTGCACAGGATGGAAGCTTGGTTATTGCATTGCTCCGGAAGCATTAACCAAAGAGTTTAGAAAAGTTCACCAGTTCAATTGCTTTAGCTGCAACTCGCCCATGCAGTTTGCGCTTGCCGATTTTTTGCAGTATAAAGAATCTTATTTAACGCTGGGATCTTTTTTGCAGAAGAAGCGTGATTATTTCATGAATCTAATGAAACAAACAAAATTTAAACCATTACCTTCTCACGGAAGTTATTTTCAATTATACAG
>JADGPX010000178.1 GCA_017882215.1 Chitinophagaceae bacterium
CCGCTCCAACTCGATCACTTCCGCTTTTGCATTTTGAACAAAGCGCTCGTTGCTGAGTTTTTTTTCTACTGAACTTAGAAAGCCTTTGAGATATTCAAGGTCTTTTTCGAGCTGTTCTTTTTGTGCAGATTTGTCAATTTGTTTTTCAATATGCAATAGAAATGTTCTATTATATGAAATAATTATTATTTCATTTTTTGAATATTCTTCAACATTTTCCTGACTAGGAATAAAATAAATATTATTAGTTTGTTTTTCTAATAAATGTCGCATATTGGAATTTCCTGCATAAATAGTATGTGCATAAGTGGTTGCCATAAATTTTATTTGTTCACTATTTTTGATTTGATTTTTCTTTTTAGCATCTCTTAATGCGGTTATATCTTCCTTTAAAATAATTCCCTGTTCTAAAATTTTATGATCTGGCTTTTCAGGTTTCTCAAATTGCTTAACTATAAGGTCTTCTTTTTGGTCTCTTAGCAAATGATAAATTTCTTCTGAAATAAATGGCATGAAAGGATGAAGCAATTGCATTAGTTGCTCAAAGAAATAAACTGTTTTATTATAAACACTTTCTTCAATTGGTTGTTCAACTTTCGGTTTTATCCATTCCAAATACCAGCTGCAGAAATCATCCCAAATCAGAGAATAAATAATCTTTAAAGCTTCGCTTAACCTGAATTGTTTATATAGATTTTCAATCTCAACGCTAACTTCATTCAGTCTGTTCTCAAACCATTCTAGTGCAAAGCTGTGAGTTGTGAGATGTGAGCTGTGAGGCTCTATGCTTGCAGCTTGCAGCTTGTAGCTTGTGGCTATTCTGTCTTTCCACAATTTTACCAACTTCAACGCATTCCATATTTTATTATTAAAATTTCTTCCCTGTTCAAGGCTTGCTTCATCAAATAGCAAATCATTACCGGCAGGAGAGGAGATCATAATTCCAAAGCGAACCGCATCTGCTCCATATTTATTTATCAAGTCTAAAAGATCAGGACTATTACCAAGGCTCTTACTCATTTTTCTTCCCTGCTTATCACGAACCATCCCGGTAAAATATACATCACTGAAAGGTTTCTCTTTTTTGTATTCCATACCTGCTATTATCATTCTTGCCACCCAGAAAAAAATTATGTCTTGCCCTGTTACTAAAACCGATGTAGGATAATAATAATTAATGTCTGCGTTATCCGGTTGTGTGATTCCTTTAAAAACTTCCATGGGCCATAGCCATGAAGAGAACCATGTATCCAGTACGTCTTCATCTTGAATAAGCAGTGAGTTGTGAGCTGTGAGCTGTGAGTTTCCCCTGCTCATAGCTCGTAGCTTTTGGCTCAAAGCTTGTTCCTTATTTTCAGCAACAAAAACATTTCCTTCCTCATCATACCATGCAGGTATTTGTTGTCCCCACCAAAGCTGTCGGCTGATGCACCAATCTTTTACATTCTCTAACCAGTATTTGTAGGTTGCCAAAAATTTTTCTCCCGGATGAATTTTTATTTCACCATCAGTAACGGCTTGTAATGCAGGGCTGGCAAGCTCTTTCATTTTTACAAACCATTGTGTTGATATCTTTGGTTCGGCTACTGCATTTGTGCGCTGACTAAATCCTAATCGTGTTTGGTATTCTTCTTCTTTTACTAAAAGACCTTTTTGTTTTAATTCTTCTATAATTTTTTTCCTTGCAACAAAACGATCTTTGCCGATATAAATTTGCGCCGCTTCACTCAGCGTTCCATCTTCATTCAAAGTATCAACTACCGAAAGATTATGTTTTAAGCCAATGTTATAATCATTAATGTCATGTGCTGGAGTGATCTTTAAAATTCCTGTACCAAAATCTTTATCTACATATTCATCAAAAATTACCGGTACTTTTTTATTGATGAGTGGAATGATAACCGATTTGCCTTTCAAATGTTTATAGCGTTCATCATCCGGGTTAGCACAAACAGCCGTGTCTCCCATAATTGTTTCAGGCCGTTGGGTAGCAATAACAATAAACTCATCGTCAGACGTGAGAGGTGAGACGTGAGTTGAATCATCGTGAGACGTGAGACGTGAGACGTGAGATGTTTCTTCTTTCACGTTTGACGTCTCACGTTTCACGTCATCAGTTTCACGTTTCACGAAATATTTAATATAATATAGCTTCCCTGTCACTTCTTTGTACTCTACTTCCTCATCGCTTAAAGCAGTCTTTGCAACAGGATCCCAATTGATCATTCTTGCGCCGCGATAAATTAATCCTTTGTTATACAGATCAACAAAAACTTTTATTACAGCTTTATAATAATGATCATCCATCGTGAATGTTGTCCTGTCCCAATCAACACTACAGCCAAGTTTTTTAAGCTGGTTGTAAATTATATCGCCGTATTTTTCTTTCCATTCAAAAGCATATTTCAAAAATTCTTCTCTTGATAAATTATTTTTATCAATTCCTTTTTCTTTCAGCATGCCAACCACTTTTGCCTCTGTGGCGATAGAAGCATGATCGCTTCCGGGAACCCAACATGCATTATAACCACTCATTCTTGCCTTGCGGATCAAAATATCCTGTACCGTTTCGTTAAGTGTGTGACCCATGTGCAATACCCCGGTAACATTTGGAGGTGGAATTACAATCGTAAAAGGTTCCCGGCTATCAGGCTCACCTGCCTGTCCGGTAGGCAGGCTTTTAAAATATCCTTTTTGCAACCAGTGTTGGTACCACTTATTTTCAATCTCTGCAGGGTTATAATTCTTGCTTAATTCCATATCTGAATAAAAAAATTTAAAGAATCTCAAAGGTAAGAAAACAAAAGATGCTTTATTTACTAAGGAGATCAGTAAATTTACTCTCCCAAACTTTTTTGTTTTGTTATACGCAATTGTTGATATAGAAACTACCGGCGGATATGCAGCAGCAGGCGGCATTACTGAAATTGCAGTAATTATAACGGATGGAGAAAAAATAATAAACAGGTTTGAAACTTTGATAAATCCTGTTTATACAATTCCAAGATATGTAGAGTCATTAACGGGCATTACTAATGCGATGGTAGAAAATGAAAGGCATTTTAAAATGATAGCCGATGAATTGTATGAATTGCTTGGCGATAAAATTTTTGTTGCGCACAATGTAAATTTTGATTACTCGTATTTAAAATATCATTTTAAAGAAGCCGGCTATGAACTCAATTGTAAAAAATTATGTACAATAAGATTAGGCAGACAAATTTTGCCCGGATTTAAAAGTTATAGTCTTGGAAATTTTTGCAGAGAAATTGGAATTGGAATTCAACAAAGGCACAGGGCAGGTGGTGATGCAGAAGCTACAGTAAAACTTTTTCATCACCTTTTGCAGAATGATAAGAATGGTCATATACAAAACATGCTGAAGGTAAAAAGCAAAGAACAACATCTTCCGCCCAATTTACCGGCAAAACAAATTAAGCAACTGCCGCAAAACCCAGGCGTATATTATTTTCATGATAGCAAAGGAAAAGTCATCTATGTTGGTAAGGCAAAGAATTTATACAAACGTGTCAACAGTCATTTTACAAATAATAAACCGGGAAAACAAAAACAGGAATTTCTTAGAAATATTTATAGTATAACTTATCAAACATGCGCAACAGAACTAATGGCATTCATTCTTGAGAATGTTGAAATAAAAAAATTCTGGCCCGAACAGAACCGTAGTCTTAAAAGGTTTGAGCAGGCTTATGCATTATATTCTTTTGAAGATAGAAATGGTTACCTGCGTCTTGCTATTGAAAAGAAGAATAAAAATATTAAGCCTTTATACACTTTTAATTTGCTTGTGGAAGGACATAATCTGTTGAGAAAATTATCTCATCAATTTCAGCTTTGTCCCAAACTTTGTTTTTTGCAGCAGGATAATACTGAATGCGAAGGAATGAAAGATGCCCGCCCGGATGACCCGGTCGGACGGGGAAGATGTACAGGAAGCTGTGAGCAAAAAGAATTGCCCGAAGAATATAACCGAAGAGTTAATGAATGCATAGAGCAATTGCATAAAGAATTGCCAACCTTTGCTTTGGTGGATGATGGCTTAAGTGAGGAGGAACAAAGCTGCATTTTAATGGAGAAGGGCAGATTTTATGGCATGGGATATTTGCCTTTGCATGTTAGTATAAGCGGTGTTGATGATCTTAAAAATTATATTACGCCTTATTCAGAGAACGATTATATAAGAGGATTGGTTTACCAGCACGCAGTTAAATTTCCGCATAAAAAAATTGCCTTAGTTAATTGAATTAATGTTCAGACATCACTTCTATTGTAGCGCCGATGCCTCTTTCCGTAATAGCATCACACATAGGTTTTAAAAAATCATAATCTCCTTCTTTTACAGCATACTTACCTTTGGTATGAATGATCATAGCACTTTGTTCTGCCTGTTGTAAGGTGTGAGAACAAACATCTATCAGGGTTTCAATAACCCAGTCAAAAGTGTTCACTTCATCATTCCAAACCACAAGCTGGCATGGATTTTCAACATCTGTGAGAAGATCAGTTTCTTCTGATTCTTTTGTATATGTATCTGTAGCTAACATATTATTTCCACATCAAAATTAATTTTTTTTTGATAACTGATATTTACTCTTTTTCCTAACAAAAAACATTTAGGCATTGAATTTGGTAATAACAGTTATATAAATATTTATGGATGAAAAATAGTTTTAAAATTATGCTGTTTATTGGCCTGATGTTTTCGTTTGCAAATGTGCAGGCGCAAAAGAAAAAAATAACAACAAAAAAGACAGTAACTAACAACAATGTTTCAATAAAATTAACTGAAAGAAATTTTGGTTCTTCTGCATCGGTTTCAGAAATTACTGATGCTATTGAATCCGATGCTGCTTATGAAAGTCTGAAAAATTTAATTGAAAATTATGGCGTTACTATTACTTACGCAGATAATACTTTCAGAGGAAAAGAACCTTTAAGACGTGGGGATTTTATAGTGGCGCTTAATTCAGTATTAAATAATTTAAAAAGCAAAATGGATGCTGCAGGTTTGGATACAACTTTATTTAATACATACGACCGCAATAGAGGCGGGGCTTATCTTACCGGCGTTTCGCAGGTAAAAGATCTTTCTGAAAGCAGCATATATTACCCTGCTGCAAAATCATTAATTGAGCGATGGGGCATTGCAGCGCCGTTTGCTCTTAATAAAACATTAAACGCTAATTCTTCAGTGCCTGAAAAAGAGGTGTATGATATTTTACGGGTTACGCTGGGCTATAATTCTGCCGGAGTTAATCTTTATTCAACGGCTATTATCAGAAGCAAGTTTGCGATCGTTCTTAATAATGCTATCACTCAAAAAATGACAGAAATAAATTCTCTCCGTACTATACAACAGGCAAAAAGAGAAGTTGACAGGCGGCGCCAATTAGATTCGCTGGAGAGAGTTGATATGGCCCGTAAAGATTCAATTGCTAAGGAAATTGAATTAAGAAAACAAGAAGCTGCAAAAAAAGAAGAAGAAGCCAGAAAAAAACTTCTTGAAAAAAATAAAAAATAATTTTTAATACTATGTGTTAACCATCTGGTGTGTATTGGATGGTTTTTTTATTTTTAATAGCTCTGCAAATTCTTTTATAACCTGTGTAGTATAATTAATCTGCGCCTGTATCCAATTTTTTTTATTGCATAGCTAAGGTCTTGCCAAAGATGAATATGGGTATAAATTTTTTTAAATATTTTTATTCCTTTTTAAGAGAAGATTCCCTGATGATTAGTTCTGTTTCCAAAACTCTTGTTTCAAATTCGGTAACAGGTCCTTTGCTTTCTATAATTTGTATCAATAATTCTGTAGCGTTCTGCCCAATCTCAAATGCCGGCTGACGAATAACTGTAAGCGGAGTTGAAAATAAATCTCCCAGGTTTGTATTGGTAAAGCCAATAAAGCCTACCTCTTTTTTTTGTTTCATTCTTTTCATAACACCAAAACACACAGTTGTTATTCTATCGCTGGCAGTAAAAATTGCATCGGGTTTTAATTTAGATTTAAATAAAACGTTAACTGCCTCTTCTATTTCTTCAGCAATCATTCCTCCATGATTACAATATTTTACCAATGCTTCATTGAAGGGCAAATTATGTTTCTCAAGCGCTTCTTTGTAACCCTGCAATCTTTCTTTTGTGAT
>JADGPX010000021.1 GCA_017882215.1 Chitinophagaceae bacterium
TGCTTTGGCGATAACATAACTTAATAATTGTATGATAGATAATAACCGCCTTGCTTTTGCATTGAAGCGTCTTTCTAAAAATTCGGGCATTGTATATACCATGCTTCGCATATAGAAAGGAACAAATACCCAGCCCAGGACAAGAACGATCCAGGAATGCAATTCGTAATGCCCCATCACCAGGCCCGATGCCGCTCCAGTTCCGGCAAGGCCCACAATATGCTCCGAGCCTACATTGGAAGCTAATATAGATGCACCAATAACCCACCAGCCCAAATTGCGGTTGGCTAAAAAATAATCTGATGGTGATGCTTTCCTTTTTCTTATTGACCAGACAGAAATACCTGCAATGATCAACAGGTACAGAATTACAAATAGTATATCAATCGTTCCAAGATGCATAATTTTGATTTTAGTTTTGCATAATTTTTATTTAGCGGGCATTAGATTTCAATTAAGCTTCATTGGCAGTTTACCCTGAGTTTATCGAAGGACACTCTTGTACATTTTTTCTTTATTCAGCTTAAATAAACCGATTAATAATATTTTCCATGTATTCCTGTTTACCACTTATTATTTTCGGTTCACCATTTTCAATGGCATAATTTCTTAAATCCTGCAACGATAATTTTCCATCTGCAAATTCTTTTCCTTTGCCGGTATCAAAAGATGCATAACGCTCTTTTCTTATTTTTTTATAATCAGATTTTTGTAAAATATTGTCAGCAATTATTAATGCTCTCGCAAATGCATCCATGCCACCAATATGTGCATAGAACAAATCAGCAGGATCAGTTGAATTGCGACGAATCTTAGCATCGAAATTTATTCCACCTCCTTTAAGTCCTCCTGCCTCCAAAACAACCAGCATCGCCTCTGCCAATTCATAAATATTATTTGGGAACTGATCAGTGTCCCAACCATTTTGATAATCACCCCGGTTTGCATCCATTGAACCAAGCAATCCAGCGTCAGCAGCAACCTGCAATTCATGCTGGAAGGTATGCCCCGCAAGAGTTGCATGATTTACTTCAAGATTCAGTTTAAAATCATCCATCAGATCGTACTGTCTTAAAAAATTAATTACTGTTGCTGCATCATAATCATACTGATGCTTACTTGGCTCGCATGGTTTTGGTTCAATGAAAAAATTTCCTTTAAAACCATTTGCTCTTGCGTAATCTTTTGCAGCATGCAGAAATTTTGCAAAATGTTCCTGCTCACTTTTCATGTTAGTGTTAAGCAAACTCATATAGCCTTCACGTCCACCCCAAAAAACATAATTCTCACCATCCAGTGCAATCGTTGCATCCAGGGCAGCTTTCACCTGTGCTGCTGCATGTGAAAGTACAAGAAAATCAGGATTAGTTGCAGCGCCATTCATATATCTTTTGTTTGAAAATAAATTCGCAGTGCCCCATAATAATTTTACGCCACTATCTTTTTGTTTCTGCTTTGCATATTCTGTAATTGCCTGTAATCTTTTTTCATTGTCTGCAACATCATTTGTATAATCCACCACATCCACATCATGAAAACAATAAAAAGGCAAATTCATTTTGGTAATGAACTCAAACGCTGCATCCATTTTATCTTTTGCTCTTTCAATTGCATCTGATTTTTCGTTCCATGGAAAAATATGTGTAGGCTCTCCAAAGGGATCTGCTCCATTTCCATTAAATGAATGCCAGTAGGCACAGGCAAATTTCAAATACTCTTTCATAGTTTTTCCTGCAATCATTTTATTTTCATCATACCAGCGAAATGCCCAGGGGTTATCACTTTCAACTCCTTCAAACTTTATTTGTTGAATATTTTTAAAATATTCTTTGCTTCCTGTAATTACTTTCATTTGTTTTATTATTGATGTTTATACTAATAATAACTTTTGGTTTTGGTGGAATTTTTTAATCTTTCATTTAGCAATTCTTTCCATTTATCATACAAATTATCATAAATGTTTTTCTTATTAGGTTCAACTAAGCTAACAGATTTTCTGTTACTGAATGCAGTTGATGCATTTTTATATATACCAGCCCCTATTCCTGCGCCAATAGCGGCACCAAAACTACCATCACCTTCATAAAATTCAACTTCAACATTAGTAGCATTTACAAAGGATTCGGTAAATACATCACTTAAAAAAAGATTACTCTTTCCTGCCCTGATAATAATTGGATCAATACCATTTTCTCTCATAATATCAAGCCCATAGCGAAAGGCAAAGGCAATTCCTTCCTGAACGGAACGAATCATGTGTGCCGTAGTATGAATATTAAAATCAAGATTATGAAAATGCCCGCCTATGATTTTATTATCCAACATACGTTCAGCACCATTACCAAACGGAAGTGCCATCAACCCGTTTGAACCAACATCAATTTTTGCAGCAGCGTCGTTTAATCCCTGGTAAGTAACATTTGTACCTGCAATATTTTTTATCCACCTGTTAAAAATACCTGCTCCGTTAATGCATAATAATATTCCAATTCTTTTTTCATCAGGTTGATGATTTACATGGGCAAAACTATTTATACGTGATTGAGGATCATAATTTAATTGGTCGCTTACTCCATAAATAACACCTGAAGTTCCTGCCGTTGCAGCAATTTCGCCAGGGTTAAGCACATTAAGGAATAGCGCATTGTTGAGTTGATCACCGGCTTTATACGCAACCGGTATACCAGTGGTTAATGATAACCTGTCGGCAACTGTTTTTTTTAAATATCCATGTGCTGAAAATAATGGTTGTATAGAAGGGAAAAAATCATGATCAAATCCAAAAT
Source organism: Chitinophagaceae bacterium (assembly GCA_017882215.1). Taxonomy (GTDB): domain Bacteria; phylum Bacteroidota; class Bacteroidia; order Chitinophagales; family Chitinophagaceae; genus Ginsengibacter. Next base: position 2,787 of record JADGPX010000021.1, read on the forward strand.
AATTTATTACATCATCGGAAATATTATTGTTTTTAAAATCCCAGAATATTCCCTCCGAAAGAGCAGAAGTTGTGGTAGTGCACTCTCCTGTGAATTTCATTGCAATAAAATCGCCGGGGAGCATTATTTTATTTATTTTTTCATAGATAGCAGGTTCATTTTTTTTTACCCACGCTAACTTTGATGCTGTAAAATTTCCTGGCGAGTTAAGAAGGTGTGACAAACATTTTTTCTCACCAATATAATGTAAAGCTTCTTCACCAATCTTTACAGCGCGGCTATCGCACCAGATTATAGCGTTGCGTAAAACATGCTGAGCTTTATCAACCAATACTAATCCGTGCATTTGATAAGCAATACCGATTGCAGCAATATCTTTTGGATCGTATTGATTGGTTGCATTACATTTTAAAATTGCCTGTTTCACATGCTCCCACCATAAGTCAGGGCTTTGTTCTGCCCAGCCTGTTTGTGCAGATATAATATCAACCTCTGTTTCCGGGTATTGTGCTGATGCAATACATTTTTGTGTATCTGCATCAACAACAGAAACTTTTATTGAAGAAGTCCCTAAATCAATTCCTAAAAGAAGCATACGCTAAAATGATTGTAGTAAAAATAAAAGAAATGCGCCATACCCTGATTTTTAATTTTTCTGATTTTAAAAAAGGGAAGGATGAAGAATCACCCCCTCCGTAAACGATTGCATATAAGAAAAACTTTAAACTTTTCATTTTAACGCCTCCAGGAAACCTGAATATGCAGGTTTTTTATTAAAATTATTATCAAATAATGTAGGTGCATCCTGCTTACCTCCTGTAACAATCCAACTATCCGCATCAGTAACATTCCAAACTGTAATCCCATATCTCTGTGCAGCAGGAACATTTCTGAAATAGGATTCTACTATATACTTATACTTTTGTGCCTGCTGATCTAATAATGCCTGTGTGGAAGTAAAGGGATTTATATTCGATGGATTTATTCTTACATCAAGTTCAGATACATGAATTAATAACCCGGTAGCAACCAGCTTTTGAAATGCATTATCTATAGCGCTGTTATTGGAATTAATACTAACATGCATTTGTATACCTATACCATGTATGGGAACATTTGCACTTTGTAATTCATTTACAATTTTAATTAATGAATCTAGTTTTCGGCTATCGGATTCCAGGTTGTAATCATTGATAAATAATTTTGCAGACGGATCTGCTGCATTTGCCCAACGGAATGCATCAGCAATATATTCTCTTCCAAGATAATCTGCCCAATAGAATGCATCAATTCCGCTTGCTGATGAATTTGCACTTGTTCTTAAATTACCTGTACCATCTACTACAACTTCGTTAGCAACATCCCATCCGGTTACTTTTCCCTTATATCGTGTAACTATTGTTGTAATCCAGCTTTGCAAGGCATTTTTTACCAAGCCGGAGTTTATCACAGTAGATGAAGCGCCAACAGAAAGATTGTCAATATAAAAAGTACCTGCATTAGGAAAATGGAACTTCACTGAAACTGAATTTTCTGTAGGTGTGAAAGTAAAAGTATATAACGTCCATGCCGTGGTTAGTGCCTGGTCTGCCTGGGCATAATAGGAGGTGCCTTGCGCAACCACTCTTAAAGCCTGGCCATTCGTAATTGATTTTGCCCAGTATGTAAATTTATATGTTGACCCATTGGTAACACTAATATTATCAGATAGAACCTGAATACTAAATGCATTTGGCCCGGGTGTATTCACCACAATCTTTGCAGATTGAGTGCCTGATTGCACATCGGATGTTTCAACGGAAATATTACCGGATGTAGGAGCTGTTGATGAAACTTGTGTAAACCAGTTTGTAAACCCATTCTCAAAAGAAGGATTAAGTAAAATGTTAGGGCCTGCTGACCCACTCAGCGAACGCAGATATGTGCCGTTATTATTTTGATGCCAGGCTAATGTATGCCCGTGAATTGTTAAACCAGCCGACTGAACAAGGTTAACAAGATCATCAGTCTTTGAAAAATCATAAGTACCATCATTTTTTACATTAGGTCCATGTTTCATTTGGTATTCAGCAGTTATCCTATCAAACTGTGCCTTAATCAAGGCTGAGTATGTTGCATTGTTTTTAAAGAGGTCATAACTAATGCCAACACCTATAGGAATACTGGAGGCATCTTTTAATGTAGAAATAACAGGGGGCGGAGGAGGGGGTGGTGTAGTTCCTCCTCCTGAATCTGATTTTTTGCAACTATTGAAAATAATAATTATCAAAAAAAAGAAAAGGAAAAAAATTATTTTTCTTATCATGAATGCATTGAGCTTTTTAAAAATTAAATAATTAATCATACCGGTAATTGACCAAAAAAGAATTATTCATTTTATCTTATAGTTAATAGGTTATATAATTTTAAAAAGGGAAGGATGAAAAATCATCCCTCCGTTATGATTGATTGCATATGAGAAAAAATCTTTCAAACTCTATGGTCCATTGCTCCGGACTATAATACAACTTTTTTCCCCACCCATTCCCCTTCAGAAAACACTTCATACTTCGTTCTGTATCCCTTAATCCGAATTAATTTTTCCTTCTTTTCTTATTCTAAATAAAGCACTCAATATTTGCATCAGTATAATCAACTTATATTATCTTCAGTACTACCACACTGAATGGAGGCAATACCACCTCCAGTAAATTAGCTGCAAATTTTGCCCCTGTAAAAGGTTTTGGCACAACAGCCTCAGGTTTATCAAACGTATTATGATCCTGTAACCTTTCCGATTGCAAAATGCGTCCTGTTACATTTTTATAGGTACTACCTTCAAGATTAATCTTAATTACCTGTTGCTTTGTAGCATGAACGTTTACCAATGAAATATGTACTATTCCATTTTTATCTTTCGATGCCGAGGCATTTACCGCATCTACTGTGTCCTTACCGAATATGTATTTTTCTGTTTGTAGTTGAAGGGGCAATTGCATTGCATCCTGATGAACATTATACATTTCCATTACATGATAAGTAGGTGTAAGTATCATTTTCTCTTCTTTGGTGAGGATAACAGCCTGCAATACATTAATACATTGTGCCAGGTTGGCCATACGAACCCTGTCTGCATGGTTATTAAATATGTTAAGCGTAAGTCCTGCAATCATTGCATCTCTCATTGTATTTTGCTGGTATAAGATCGCACCTTTTGAATTTGGTTCGCTGTCATACCATCCTCCCCACTCATCCACCACCAGCGCCACTTTTTTACCGGAATCATATTTATCCATTACTTCACAGTTGCCGGAAATCATTTTTTCCATCCGGTATGCCTGTTTAATGGTGTTAAAATATTCTTCTTCGCTGAACAGGGTGGCACTGCCTTTTTTGCTCCAGTTAATAACAGAATAGTGATGAATGGAAATACCTTCCAGCAGTTTTGATGGGATGTCACGCATTAACGCTTCAGTCCATTTAAAATCTTCGGTACCCGGACCCACGGCTATGCGAAATAAACCTTCTGTATTGCTGTAACTTGTCATGAATGTTGCAAACTTCTTATACTGGCTGATGTAGTATTCAACTGTCATATGCCCCCCACAATCCCACGATTCATTACCAACACCCCAATACTTAACATGCCAGGGTTTTGTTCTTCCGCTTTGCTGGCGTATATCAGTAAGATAGCTGCTGCCATTGGCATGATTTACATACTGTACCCATTCTGCCGCTTCCTGTACGGTACCGCCTCCAACATTTACTGCGAGGTAAGGCTCTGCATTCATCATTTCGCATAACTGTAAAAATTCGTTGGTGCCAAAACTGTTATCTTCTCTCACATTACCCCACGATACATTCTCTGTTTGCTTCCGCTTATTTTTAGGTCCTATGCCATCTTTCCAGTGGTAATTGTCAGCAAAGCATCCTCCGGGCCATCTCAAAACCGGGATTTTTAATTTTTTTAAGGCTTCTATTATATCAAGCCGAATCCCGTTTTTATTTGGAATTGCTTTATTGTTTTTACCAACATAAAAGCCACCATATATGCAGTGCCCAAGATGTTCTGCAAAATGACCATAGATATTCCGGTTGATTATATCCTTTCCTTTATCGACAGCAATAGTAATAGTGTTTTGAGCAACTACATTCTCAAAAAAGAAAATGACAACACATAAAAAAACAATTCGCATAATTTCCTCTATTACTATTAAGATTTAATTCGTTCTTTTTTATTTTTTAATAAATTGAAACCAACTTTATACTTATACTATAGCTCTACAAAAGTTACCACACTGTAAGGAGGTATTGCATAAACAAAACTATTATTTGACAATGTAATGGCAGTACCTTGTTCTGCATTTTTTGATGCGCTTGTTAAATAAGGAACAACTGATGCAGCAGATGCATCTTTAAAAGCAATGGTTTGATTTACTTGCCCATTTCCTGTATTAATAGCAACAACCACTTTCTTTGTGCCGTTTTTGTATGCAGATATTAAAACATCTGATCTTGAATTTATTGATGCACCTAAACGTACAGCCCCTTGTTTAATAAACCGTGCAAACTGTGAAATAAAATACCCCCGTTTTGTAACTATACCATCCTGGCCTATTGCGCCATAAAATCTTTTTCCATACCACCATATGTAGGCGCTGAAATTTGCAATGGTAAAACAATTATGAATCTCCACTGCGGTATTAAGGCTTGCTGTAAGTGTTGTGTCCGAATCAAGATGTTCCGTCATCCAGACCTCTTTACCTTTGGCTTTTGCATCGGGATTGTTAACTATACCTCCACCATAAATGTGAGTACCTAAAATAGAAAGGTTAGCGACGGCGCCATTATCAGACAAAATTGTATTTACGTATGCCGGGTTATTATTGACCAGTTCAGGGGCCATTAAACGGGTTGCTGTTACTAAGCCTCCCTGGTTTTTTAAGAAATCCCTCATTTCAGTTGCAGTCCACACACAGCCTTCGTAGGTCGGTTCCCAATCAGGCTCATTTTGAACAGATACTGCATACAACGGAGCTCCATTAGAAGCCATATAAAGAGCAAAATCATTCAGGTATTTTGCATACGCTGCTGCACTATCAGGAATTAATTTACCGCCAATAATGTTGTTATTTGTTTTCATTCTTGCAGGAGGGCTCCAGGGGCTTGCAAAAACTTTTGCTCCACGCAGTATGGCTGCTTTAGCATGATTCAATTCTACTGTTCTCCACGAATCATCAGAAGCAATTCTTATTCTGAGAAAGTTTAAACCTACTTGCCCATTACCAGATCCAAACAGCCTGTCAAATTCTTCATTTGTTATCTCTGTTGTGCTTGGTGGAGCAAAAACAGTAGCACAACCAAAACCCTGAATTACCTGGTTATTTTCAGCAGCAAGTATGGTTACCTGTGCATCATAAACAGGTGTGGGTGTGGGCGTAGGTGTGGGTGTACCACCACCACCTCCAGTATTGCTATTTTTAGAACAGGATATTAAGATCAAACATAAAATCAGTTGCAACAATATTTTTAAAAGATTTGATAAAACTTTGTACATACTTATAAAATAAAATTGGTTAAAAATTTTCACGTATTTAAAGAGGATCAATAAGTTTATTTACTTGTTGTTTAACCCAATATATTTAAGGTTAAATGGAGTCGGATGGCCTGCAGCAGCATGTTTCGCACCTCACTTAGAATAGAAGTAATCAGCACATGCTCCCATTCTCTCAATTCAATACTTCTTGAATATAGTCAGCCATTTCATTCATGTGCAAAGATGCAGAAGTATCTACGGTTGTTAAATATCCGGCTTGATACGAAACTGCTTCATTCACATTAAACCATATACTTCATCAAAATCTACCAGTTCCCTCGCCAGTTCGTGCCCGAAAATGCAAGGATAACTAACTATAAGAATCGCTGTGTGTTTCGTAAGCGTACCAATCTGTCTTTCAAATGCTGGTACGCTTAACTTTTATAATAGGTCTGACCTTTAAAAAGGATTGGCTGCCTGATATGAACAGCCAATTCTTTTAATCATAATTTTTTCGGTCTACTGATAACCCGGATTTTGATATGCCGCTTTTTCTGTTGCGGTCATATCCAAAGCATCAAGCTGGCCTTGCGGAATGGGTCGCAGCCAGTGAAAGGGCTGAATACTGCGAGTTACTGTTACAAGTGTATGGTCTCCAGTGTTGCTTCCACAAATTTGATAAGTGGAAGAATAGGCTACCCATTTTTGCGTCCGCACTAAATCGTACCAACGATAACCTTCACCAAAGTATTCACGTGAACGTTCTGCCAGAATATAATCTATGTCTATAGCAGCTGGTGTAGCAGCAATCATAGCAGCACTATTATCTTGAATTTTAACTACATTACCATTATTATCAAAACGCCACTTTCCGGCACGTGCCCTAATAACATTGATCAAATCTTTGGCAGTTTTACCTGCTTGTGTCGTTGCACCTTTTACAGCCGCTTCTGCAGCTATAAAGTAAAGTTCTGAAAACTTAGCAATGTTGAATGGGCGGGTACTGGCTGCATTTGGTTGGCCCAATCCAGTGCTACCATCGGTACGGTATACCCCAAGCTTCCAAAGCCCTGGATACATGAGTCTGCTTACTCCGTTTGGTGATACCACCCAATCGGCTCTCCCCGGTAAAACTCCTGCACCCACATTACTCTTATAAACTGAATTTGAATAATCAATTGCTGTACCCGGTTCATCATTCAAAAAAGTGAGTATTGCATCACCAGGATAAACCGGAAGACCATTTGCATTATACAGAACGGTGTTGGTTGTTCCACCCTTTGGCCAGTTGCCGCGATAAACAGTCGTAAAGGTTCCATCGTAGCGGGAATCATTCGTTTTGTCAGCAAAGGTATTTTTAAAAACCCCGATAGGGGGAGCCATACGAACCCACGGACGTCCCAGGTGTTGTTCTGCTTCACGCTGAACTGAACTTATGTTTGAGCCGGTCCATGTTGCATTCGAATTACTCCTGATGTTTGTATAATTCCAGGTCATCATCCAGCCGGCAAAATTTTCGGGTGCGCCTCCACCGCTATAAGTAAGGCTGGATGCATTATAAAATTCGCTTGACTCTGTGTGGTCAGCGTATAGCATAACTTCGTTGTTGCGGTCATTTTGCCCAAGATTAACATCATAATATGTTGGCTTTAATGTAAAAGGCCCTGGACTAGCAATACCAGCGGTTGCCACGTCATAAGCCTGTTGATAATAGTATTGAGCATTATGCCCATCGGGATCAGTCCGGTTAGCCACTACAGGATAAGTGGCAATACTGTTTGGGTTTTCCAGCCACCAACCATAAGTCAAGTAGGCTTTTGCCAAATAAAGGCGGGCAAGTGTTTTGGTTACGCCACCAGTAACACGGGGAGTTGATGGCAGATCGTTTACTGCTGCCAGCAGGTCGGGAAATACTGCTTTGGTATAAACTTCTGGTACAGTATTGCGCACAGAGGTTCTTGCAGCAGAGGTATTAAACTTCAGCTCGCCTGCCCCCAAATCCAAAGGCACTCCACCAAAGGTTTGTACCAGCAAAAAATAGTCGAATGCACGAAAGAATTTCGCCTCAGCAATCAGCGCATTTGAAATAGTTCCTATTTTGCCGGCGTTTTCTATAATACCGCTTGCCGTGTTGATGTTAGAGAATCCTGTTCCCCAAATTACATCAGCACGGCTGTTGCTTGCAGTGATATTTCCCTGACCGGAAATATCCATAACCTTGAAATTATCATCCGCACTTTGACCGTATGATGCTTCATCAGTACCCGTTTCGCAGGTATTGTAATAGTAGGCTTGTCCATATATATAGCGAAGGTGGGCATATAAAGAAGTTATGCCTCCCTGAACCCCTCTTTCCGTTTGGAAAAAACCGGGTTCATAAATGCTGCGTGGATGTTCTTCCAAGATTTTAGCACATCCTGCTAAGAACACTGTAAGAAGTGCTGATCCTATGATAGTTTTTATTTGTATACGTTTCATGTTAGTATAATTTTAAAATGTCAAATTAACGCCTAGTATGTAGTTGCGGGTTGAAGGCGTATTAGTGCCTATCGTCAGGATACGTCTCTGGTAAGAAACTACTGCCTGATTTTCGTTACCAAATGAGTTGGTTTCCGGATCCATGCCTGATTCTTTATGGTAAGGAGAGAATATCACAAATGGGTTTTGAACTGTAGCGTACATCCGCAATTTGATGCTTGAGTTTTTCAGCAAGCTTTGATTGAAATCATACCCAAGTGAGATAGTTCGGATTTTTAGATATGATGCACTAAAGTAGCCCAGGGTACTGCCATATTTTGGATTGTCACCACTTATATTACGGCCAGGTCTTGGATACTTAGCGCCGGTGTTATCTGGTGTCCAATAATCAATCTTAACGTTGTTCCTACGTCCGCTTTCCAAATTTAAGTAGCCTGCTGATCCATACAACGTACTAACGAGGATACCACCACTTTGAAAAACACCAACGGCGCTCAGGTCAAATCCCTTATAAGCCACTCTTGTATTGAAGCCTCCCTGAAAATTAGGATCCACATCTATTATTTGCCTGTCAGCAGGGCCAATTGCTCTTAACGCTTTGCCAGTGGCATCAAAAGCACCCGTATACAATACTTTAATAGAACCTACTATTACTGAATCAACCCCTGGTTCCAAAATACTCCTGTTCGGATCATTTTGTTGCCACAATCCAATTTTCTTATAATCATAGATTGCATTAATATTATGACCAACAAACCAAGCATTTCCTTCGTCCCGGGTCTGTCCTGAGCTGAGAGATACCAGCTTATTGTTGTTTGCATATAAGTTAAAGCCCACATCCCATGTCCAGCCATGGACATTCTTAAGTATTGTTCCATTAAGGCTTAGTTCTATACCTTTATTTTGCGTGCTTCCGACGTTTGCCACTACACTGCCTACGCCAGATGTAGGAGGCAAGCTGAGACTCTGTAGAACATCGCTAGTTTTCGTGATATAATACTCGACAGTTCCAGTCAAACGATTGCCGAAGAGGCCAAAGTCTAGACCAAAATTCAATGTTTTAGAATACTCCCATCCTAAATCCGGGTTGGGCAGTTGCGATACATAGAAGCCGGTTGTGTAATTAGTAGGCCCAAAGTTGTAAGGCCTGGTGCTTAATAGTCCAAGAGTAGAATAAGGGGCAATTGCCTGATTAGAGGTTTGTCCAAAGCCTGCACGCAATTTCAAACTACTTATTACAGAGATTCCTTTCATAAATGATTCATTTGCTATATTCCACCCAACTGATACTGCCGGATATGTATGCCACTTATGTCCCGGAGCAAGCCTTGAAGAAGCATCAGAACGTATGGTGGCCGATAGCATATAACGATTGTCGTATGAATACATCACACGCCCCATCCATGACATCAGGCCAGACACTTGGTAGCCTTGGTTAGCTGGATTAACAGTAATTTGGCCGGCAGCCTGACCCAGGTTGTAAAATTGGAAAGCTTCGGAAGGAATATCCATTGCGGACATGGATGAGCTGTTAAATTTATTTTGCTCGGTGGAGTACAGGCCAACCACATTCAAATTATGCTTACCGGCAAATGTATGATCGTACGTGAGCAAGTTTTCAATGGCCCAATGATAGGTTTGAGCATTGCTGATACCGGCAGTTGATACAGTTTGTGCATTAACGTTATTTATTCCCACACCTGTGTAGTTGCCATTATTATTCTGCACAAAATCTGCTCCCACATTAATACGATACTTCAAACCCTCAACCCACGGAATGTTCACTTCACCGTATACAGAGTTGTAGGTTGCAAATCCCCGGGTTTCGTTTATCCATGCGCCCCTGTTATCTAAACTATCTAATCTATCTTTTGTAAGCACATAATTTTCATCCAATGGCATTTTTACAGTTCTTTTCAGTGAACCGTCAGCATTGTAAGGGTTTGCAATAGGGTCAGTACTTAGATTATTATATATTCCAACTTGGTTACCTCCGCTTATGTTGTAGTTATTGTTTGAAGTAAAGCCCAACCGGAAATATTTACCAATTTGCTGATCTATCGAAGCCCTTATGGAATAACGTTTGTATTGCTGTGTAGGGATGACTGATTGATTTTGATAATAACCCACTCCAAAGCTGTAGCTGCCCTGCTGGCTACCTCCAACAACGCTAATATTATGGTCTGTTACAACACCTGTTTTGAAAAGTAAGTCCTGCCAGTCAATATTTACATCATTGGATTCATCTACTCCATTCTGGTATAAACCGGCCGCTTTACGAAGGGCAACAAATTCCGGCCCGTTCATCATGGGGTATCTGGCAAATACATTTTGTAAACCAGTATAAGTATTATAGGATATTCTTGCTTTTTGTCCTTTTTGTCCCCTGTTTGTTGTTACCAGAACAACACCATTAGCACCTCGGGATCCATAAATGGCCGTAGCTGAAGCGTCTTTAAGAACATCAATACTCTTAACGTCATCCGGGTTAATATCTGCAAGAGACCCAATAAAGGGAATACCGTCAAGCACTATTAGCGGATTATTGTCGCCCGTGAGTGAGCGATCACCCCGAATACGAATTTGCATTGTAGCACCCGGTCTGGTTGAAGTTTGTGATATAGCTACTCCTGCTAAACGTCCCTGCAAGGCTTGTGAGATATTAGACGATGGTATGTCTCGAAGTTTATCTCCACTTATTGAAACAACGGAACCTGTTACTGCTTCTTTCCGTTGTATACCATAACCAATTACAACAACCTGTTCCATTTGGTTATCGGCAGCTACCAGGGAAACAGTTAAGGATGTTTGGTTATTCACTTTTATTTCCCTGGATGTAAAGCCAACGGAAGAAATTATTAATGTTCCATTGGCTGGCGCATTAATTTCAAAGTCGCCGTTATCGTTACTGCTAACTCCAGTAGTACCACCTTTAACAACTATGGAGGCTCTTGGCAAAGGTTCTCCATTTTCATTCGTTATGCGCCCTTTAACCAATATATTATTTTGGGCATACGTGGTAAAAGTGAAAAAAAACAGCAACAAAATTGAAAATGCAGAAGTAAGAATATTTCGCACTTTTTTATTTTGCTGTTTTGAGGAATTTTGTAGTTTTTTTTGAATAAATGAAACTTTCATAATGGCAGTTTTATATTTTTAAAAGTTTATGTTCGTTTATGTGTATGCCTTAGCTGTTTTCCTTAATTTTTGCAGATAGGTATCGGATAACTTCCCTGATATTTAATTAATCGCTATTTAATTTATTGCACTTGTTGGCTTAAAGGAAAAAAATAATTGAAGTAATAATAACCTGTAGAAAAAATAACAAAACCCTTTACTGATAAGGACTTTGCGGATGTAAAATCAATTTTCTTTTTCATTATAGCAATCACATTTATAGCAATCACGTATCAAATATAGAAAGATTTTTTAAAATGCAACCGATTACATTAATTTTTTTTTAAAAAATTTTTTTTAGCTTTGCCGTGCACTATGCAACCGTTTGTATGATTAAAAGAAAAGAAGTTACTATTTATGACCTTGCCAATAAACTAAATATTTCTGTTGCTACGGTAAGCCGTGCCTTAAAAGATAATACTGTTGTTAATAAGAAAACACGAAAGAAAATAGCTAACCTCGCAGAAGAAATGGGATATCGCTCCAATCATTTTGCCCGCAATCTTCGCACCCAGCGAACAGAAACAATAGGGGTTATAGTACCGAGGCTAAACAGTTATTTTATGTCTACCGTAATTGCAGGTATTGAAAGCATTGCAAATAAAGAAGGGTATAATCTTATTATAAGCCAGTCTTCCGAATCGGCTGTGAAAGAAATGGCAAGTGCAAAAACCATGTTTAATAGTCGGGTTGATGGTTTACTTGTTTCTCTTTCCTATGATACTGATGATATTTCTCATTTTGACCAGTTCTCAAGAAAAAATATTCCTGTAATATTTTTTGATCGTGGTGAAGAACACCAGGATTTTACAAATATTATAATAGATAACAGGAAATCAGGTTATGAAGCTACGAGGCATTTAATTGAGCAGGGATGCAAAAGAATTGTGCATATCACAGCAACCCCTAAACGAAATGTATATATAGAGAGATTAGCAGGATATAAGCAGGCATTAGCAGATAATAATATAGAATTCAGGGAAGAATATGTTATCATTAATAACCTCAGCCAGGATGCAGGGGTCGAAGCTTCAAAATTAATTCTCGCCATGGATCCACTGCCTGATGGTATATTTGTAGCGAATGATAATGCTGCTGTTGGTTGTATGGTAGCCATTAAAAGTGCAGGAATTCGTATCCCGGAGGATATGGCTTTTGTTGGATTCAACAATGACCCTGTGTCTACAGTTGTTGAACCTAACCTTACGACGATAAATTACCCTGGCTATGAAATGGGAGAAGTAGCTGCAAAAAATCTTATAAATCATTTAAACGGCTCTTCCCTTATTCATTCAACCAATACAATAGTATTACGTTCGGAGTTAATTATCCGTTCATCATCAAAGCGATTACCGGATGCATCATAAATAAGTAAGAAATTTTTTACCATGAAATTTCTTGCCAGGACAACCTTGTATGAAAAGAATATTTTTTTTCTTTTATTTTATTCTGTCAGCTCTTATAGCAACAGCCGAAGATGGTTATAACCTTTGGCTACGCTACAATAAAATTGATAATGGAAATTTATTATTGCAGTACAGCAGCCGAATCTCAGGTATACAATTCAACAACACTACCGCCACGCTAAAAGTTGCCAAAGAGGAATTGGAAATTGGTCTTCAGGGTTTGCTTGCAAAGAAAATTCCTGATCAAATAAATATAGTAAATGGAAGTATTGTTGCCGGGACTCCTTCATCATCAGCATTTATTTCAGCTTCTTTTAAAAATAAAGAATTGAGTGATTTAGGTAAAGAAGGCTTCATTATCCGTACTGCAAAAAGCAACCAAAAAAATATTACGATCATCACTGCAAATACTGACGTAGGAGTTTTGTATGGTGTATTTCATTTTCTCCGTCTTTTGCAAACGCATCAAAATATTCAACAACTTAATATTATAAGCGTTCCAAAAATTCAAAATAGAATTTTAGATCATTGGGACAATTTGAACAGAACCGTTGAACGTGGTTACTCCGGCATTTCAATCTGGAATTGGCATGAACTTCCGGACTACATTGATCAACGTTATATAGATTATGCAAGGGCAAATGCATCTATCGGAATTAATGGAACAGTATTAACTAACGTTAATGCAAATGCACTTGTTCTTACTAAAGATTATTTGGTTAAAGCAGCAGCACTGGCAAATGTTTTTCGTCCCTATGGAATAAAAGTTTATCTCACTGCAAAATTCAGCGCACCTTTAGAGATTGGCGGATTAAAAACTGCTGACCCTTTAGATGCAAGTGTACAAAACTGGTGGAAGCAAAAAGTTGATGAGATCTATCAATACATTCCTGACTTTGGTGGTTTTTTAGTAAAGGCAAATTCTGAAGGACAACCGGGTCCGCAGAATTATGGAAGAACACATGCTGATGGCGCCAACATGTTGGCAGATGCTTTAGCTCCACATAACGGAATCGTGATGTGGCGTGCATTTGTGTATGATGTAAGAGTTCAAAAGAGTACTGAAAATTTTGATTCGTCTATAACAGATCCAAACGCACAAACCATTGCGTCTGCAGATCGCTTCAAACAGGCATACAATGAATTCAAACCGTTTGATGGAAAATTCAGGAAGAATGTTTTGGTGCAGGTGAAAAATGGCCCGATAGATTTTCAACCACGGGAACCGTTCTCTCCTTTGTTTGGTGCAATGCCACAAACACCATTGATGATGGAGTTCCAATTAACACAGGAGTATCTTGGTCAGGGAACTCATCTTGTTTATGAAGCGCCTTTATTTAAAGAAGTATTGGATGCAGACACTTATACAAATGCTAAAGGATCTACAATCGCAAAAATTATTGATGGCTCAATTGATAATTATTCTATCACAGGAATTGCAGGTGTTGCTAACATCGGCAATGAAAGAAACTGGACAAACCATCCCTTTGGACAAGCTAACTGGTATGCATTTGGAAGGTTAGCGTGGGATCATGATCTTACTGCTGCGCAAATTGCAGATGAATGGATCAAACAAACTTTCTCCAATAATAAACAGGTTGTAAATACAATTGAAAAAATAATGATTGCCTCAAGAGAAGCTGTGGTAAATTATATGACGCCATTAGGCTTGCATCACATCATGGCAACAGGTCATCATTACGGCCCTGGGCCGTGGGTGGATAATCTTGCAAGAGCTGACTGGAATCCTGTTTATTATCATCACGCCGATTTATTTGGAATTGGTTTTGACAGAACTGCAACTGGAAGCAACGCATTAGCTCAATACAAAAAAGAAGTAAGCGATCAATGGAAAGATTCAAACAACATCGAAGAAAAATATTTGCTATGGTTCCATCATGTTTCGTGGAATCACAAAATGAATTCAGGAAAAAACTTATGGGGAGAGCTCTGTGCTAAATACCAGGAAGGAGTTGATTCAGTAAGATGGATGCAACACCAATGGAATGGCTTGAAAAATTTTATTGATGAAGAAAAATTCCAACAGGTAAAAATGTTTTTGAGCATACAGGGAAAAGAAGCAGTATGGTGGCGCAATGCCTGCCTTTTGTATTTTCAAACTTTCTCTAAAATGCCGATACCTGCAGGCTATGAAAAACCAGATCATATATTAGAGTATTATGAGAGTTTAAAATTTCCTTATGCACCGGGAAATGGTGGTAATAATTAAACCTCACCCTCGGTCCCTCTCCATTTGGAGAGGGAGGCCAGTCAGAAGTTCTTTTATAAGCAGTGTACTAACCTATCAACAATAAACCATTGGATGAACAATGATGTGATGGTGATGTGGGAGATATAATGTTTGGCTTTGTACAAAAGCACCGCTCCTTCTCCAAATGGAGAAGGAGAAGGAGGATGAGGTATACAACGGTGTTGATCAAAGAAACAAATAATTAAAAAAATATAGAATGGAAACTAATAAAAATAAAGTTGCGATAATTACGGGAGGCGCCTCCGGAATTGGATTTGCTATTGCAGAAAAATTTGTTCAGAATAATATAAAAACAATTATAGTTGGAAGAGACCAACAAAAATTAGGTGATGCAAAAAATAAATTAGGTGAGTTATGTGATTCCTTCTCTTGTGATTTGAATGACTTGAATGAGATACCAAAGCTTGTTAGCAAGATCATTAGTAAGCATGGACAAATAGATATTCTTGTAAACAACGCAGGTATCAATATGAAGAAAGAATTTACTGAAGTGACGGATGAAGAATTTCAAAAAATTTTATTGACGAATGTTACGGCTGTATTTGCTTTATCAAGAGAAGTGGTGAAACACATGCTGCAGAAAGGAAAGGGAAGCATCATCAACATCAGTTCGATGGCTTCGCAATATGGTATCCCCAAAGTGATTGCTTATACTGCTTCCAAATCGGCTATTGAAGGAATGACAAGAGCTATGGCAGTTGAGCTTTCGCCAAAAGGAATTCGTGTCAATTGTATTGCGCCGGGATTTATTGCAACAGATATGTCTGCAAAAGCATTGAACAAAGATCCTGAAAGAAAAAATAAAGTATTAGGCAGAACGCCAATGGGAGAATTAGGACAACCATCCGATATTGGTGATGCTGCTTTGTACCTGGCAAATGGTGAAGCAAAATATGTAACCGGCATTGTGCTACCTGTGGACGGTGGCAACTCAATAGGTTTTTAATATAAATTTCAAAGCGGGCAGGAAAGTAAAAAAAGTAATGTCAAAAAGAGCGGACAATGATCGATGGATATTTTTTGTCTGTTGAAAAATTTTATTCCATTCACCAATCATCTTCCGGTATAGTATCCTATAATTAACCTGAATAAAAATGATACCTGTGAATAAAAAATAATTATAGTGATTGCTGCCAATACAAACAATTTTAAAAAGATAATAAAAGCAATGGGATTGCTTTTCATTGGTGTATTATCTTTTTTACCAACAGCATACGGACAATCTTCCGGCATCAAAACCAAGCTGATAGTAAATGATTCCAGTTATTTTGAAACCCGTGGCCTGAATGTACTTGTCTTCAGTAACCATTATGGTCTTTTTGGCGATGAAAAAGCCAGCGGGATTGAAATAATTCATCATGAAGTGAGAACAGCAACAAATGGAGATGTAAGATTAAACCCCACTCCTGAACAATGGGATTCTATTCCGCAGTTTGTAAAACGGAATGTAAATAAAAGCAACAACTCTATCGAAGCCTTTTTAAAATATCCTGCGTATAATTTCAATTACTCTGTAAAAGTTACTGCGCTTGATGATGGGATACGCATTAGTGTTACTCTTAAAAAAGAATTGCCCGATGCATTAAAAGGACGTGCTGGTTTTAACCTTGAGTTTCTTCCCTCCGCATACTTTGGCAAATCATATCTGATGGATGACCACAGCGGGTTATTCCCACTTTATCCTGCCAGCTCTATGATCGTAAAATCAGACACAATTGATCCCAGACCTTTGGCAACAGGTAAAAAAATTGTATTAGCTCCTGAAGATCCGGAGCGTCGTGTTATTATTAAAAGCAGCGATAATGAATTGCAATTATTTGATGGCCGCAACAAAGCGCAGAATGGATGGTATGTTATACGCAGTCTTATTCCTTCAGGCAAATCCGGCAAAGTGATCGAATGGTTTCTTTCTGCCAATACTATTCCTAATTGGATCCGCAAACCTGTTATTACTCATTCGCAGGTTGGTTATCATCCATCTCAGCAAAAAATTGCAGTGATAGAGCTGGACAAAAATGATAAACCTCTTGCATCAGCGAGATTATTGAAAGTAAATGAAGATGGAAATTTTACACAAAAGCTGAGTGCTACAATTAAAAAATGGGGCAATTATTTACGCTATAATTATTTCACATTCAATTTTTCATCTGTAAAAGAAAATGGTTTGTATGTTATTGAGTATGGCAATGTTCGCACAAAACCTTTTCGCATTGCAAATGATGTTTATGTAAATGCCTGGCATCATACACTGGATATTTATCTCCCTGTACAGATGGATCACATGTTTGTAAATGAAGCTTATCGTGTATGGCATGGCGCATCTCATTTGGATGATGCACTGCAGGCCCCGGTTAATCATGAGCATTTTGATCTGTATGCGCAAGGCCCATCAACCGACACACGTTTTAAAGCCGGCGAACATATACCCGGTTTAAATGTAGGAGGCTGGTATGATGCCGGTGATTATGATATTCGTACGCAAACCCAATATGGCGCTGTAATAAACCTGGTGCAAACATGGGAACTATTTAAACCATTGCGTGATGAAACATTCATTGACCAGCAAACACGCTATACAGATATTCATCATCCTGATGGTAAGCCCGATATACTGCAACAAATAGAACACGGCACTTTACAATTACTTGGACAATTTAAATCGGTTGGCCATGCTATCAATGGAATTGTGGAGGCGCATCTTGATCAATATACTCACCTCGGCGATGCAGTAACAAAAACTGATAATCTTATTTACAATCCTAAATTGAAAGAACATGAATCTGATGGATTTACCAGCGGCAACTTTGATGACCGATGGGCATTTACCAGCAAATCTTCTGCATTAAATTATGGTTCTATTGCAGCATTGGCCGCAGCCAGCCGTGCATTAAAAGGTTACAATGATACGTTAGCAAATGAATGTTTGCTTACTGCTAAAAAAGTTTGGGATGAAGAACAAACTCATGCTCCCGACATGTTCCGTCATAACAATACAACAGGCGGTGCATTGCAGGATGAAAAATTAAAATCCATTCTTGAATTACTGATCTGCACTGGCGATAAAAAATTTGCCGACAGTATAAATGCAGGATTACCGGATTTTGAAAAACAGTTCGGACGTTATGCTTCATTGGCAGTAAGAGCTATTCCATACATGAATGCTTCTTATAAACAAAAAATAGAAGGGTTTGTAAAAAAATATAAAAATAATCTTGATAGAATAGCTCGGCAAAATCCATTTGGTGTGCCGGTAACAACCGGCGGATGGGCAGGAAACGGACAAGTAATAGGTTTTGGTCTCACCAATTATTTTTTGCACAAAGCATTTCCTCACATTATTGATGCAGAATATGTACTTAGGAGTTTAAATTATATATATGGTACGCATCCCGGATCTGATATTTCATTTGTATCTGCCGTAGGTACTGAATCTAAAAAAATAGCGTATGGAAATAACCGGGCAGATTTCACATTTATTGCCGGTGGCATTGTGCCGGGAGTATTAATTCTGTCACCGGATTTTCCTGAAAATAAAGAAGACTGGCCGTTTTTGTGGGGAGAAAATGAATACGTAGTAGGACTGGGTGCAAGCTATATCTTATTGGTGCATGCAGTAAATGATTTGTTGAAAGAATAATAAAACTATATGACACAAAGCAAAAGGGTTGTTGAATTTTTTTTGGAGCCAGACAGCAGTGCTGCTATTAAGTCCCGATGGCTATCGGGATTGCATCGCACACTTGTACGGCAACAATTCTATTCAGCAAACAAAAGCCAATCTGTATAATTAATGAAAAAGAACACAACCATATTGATATTTTTTGTTTTGATCTTTCAAACATCATTCAGTCAGGTAAAACTTCCACGACTGGTAAGAGATAGTATGATATTCCAAAGAGATACCAAAGTAAAAATATGGGGATGGGCTTCTGCAAAAGAAAAAATAAAGGTCAGCTTCCAAAATAAAAAATACAATACTGCTGCAGATGCAAATGGAAACTGGATGATCGTTCTTTCTCCAATGAAAGCAGGTGGTCCATACACAATGAACATTGATGCAATCAACCATCTCACCATAAATAATATTTTAATTGGTGATGTATGGAT
>JADGPX010000179.1 GCA_017882215.1 Chitinophagaceae bacterium
GGAGGAAATGGAATCGGAGTTGCAGGCGTTAATTGGAATGTAAAAATTATTTCTGCCAAATTTTTGGGTCCAAATGGAGGAACTACTGCTAATGCAATTAAAGCAGTTGACTATATAACTGATTTAAAAACACGTGATCATTTGAATATTGTGGCAACTAATAATTCATGGGGAGGAGGAGGATTTTCTATTACATTATATGATGCGATAAATAGAGCAAATGCTCAAGATATATTATTTGTTGCTGCGGCAGGAAATGGCGGAAATGATGGTGTAGGTGCTAACAATAATACAGTTGATAATTTCCCATCTAACTATGATAAAGCTAATACCGTTAACGGCATTGTATATCCGGCTCTTCCAAATATTATCGCTGTTGCAGCGATTGATAAAAATGGTAACCTGGCTTCTTTTTCAAATTATGGCTCAACAACTGTTCACTTAGGGGCTCCAGGTGTTGGTGTTTATTCAACTTTGGCCTATAATTCATACGGTTCTTACAGCGGAACTTCTATGGCTACTCCGCATGTTACAGGCGCATGTGCTTTGTATGCCTCCACACACAGTAGGGCTACTGCAGCTCAAATAAAAAATGCAATAGTTACAAGTGCAGTTGCCACCAATTCTTTGAGCGGTAAAACAATAAGTAACGGGCGTCTTGATGTGAATGCAGCACTTTCAATACAATAATCGAATAAAATTAAAAAGAGGCTGTCTTAAAAGATAGCCTCTTTTTTTTAAAACATTGTATGATAAAGCTGGAGTTTACTAAATATCAATTCAAAATAAAAAAAGAAAATAATATTGAATTAATTTTTGATCCGTTCCGTAAACGCTGGTTTACATTAACCCCTGAAGAATGGGTAAGGCAAAACATACTGCAATATCTTACTGAAATAAAAAAATATCCTTCTACATTAATTGCTATTGAAAAAGAAATTTATTTAGGCGAATTAAAAAAACGTTGCGACATTGTTGTGTACAACAGAAATTCTTTGCCATGGATGATAATTGAATGCAAAGAAATGAATGTTCAAATTAATTCAAAGGTGCTGGAACAAATTCTTCGCTATCATATTACCCTTCCTGCAAAATATTTGGTGATAACTAATGGCAGTTATTGTTTCGCTTTCGAAAAAAAAGAAGGGCAGTTTTATGAGACTGATGAATTTCCGGAATATTAATAAAAGACCTATAAGGTTTTTAAAACCTTATAGGGCTAACTGATATTATGGAAATATTCCTAATTCAGCATATGAAGTTGCAACCTTGTTAATAGCACAAACATAAGCAGCCGTACGCATATCAGGGATTTTTGGATTTGCATTCCAGATATCCATAATTTCTCTTGTAGCCATTATCATTGTCTCTTCCAGTCCGCTTCTTACCAGGTCAACCTCATCAGCGCCATGCATAATAAATTCTCTCTCGGCAGAACTTACATTTTTACCGGTAAGTCCTTCCATTTGCCCAAGAATATGCTGGTTCATATTTTCAGTAAAACGTTTTTCCATTCTGCCATAGCGTACATGGCTGAGATTTTTCAGCCATTCAAAATAACTAACAGTAACACCACCTGCATTCAGATACATATCAGGAACTACAACCGTACCCTTTAATGCTAATATTTCATCGGCATCCGGTGTTAAAGGTCCATTGGCAGCTTCACCAATAATTTTTGCTTTTATCCTTGGTGCGTTTTCGCTGTTTATTACATTTTCAAGTGCTGCAGGTATTAAGATATCACAATCCATTTCAAGCGCATCTTCACTTTTTTCAAAATTAGTTGCTCCGGGAAAATCAAAAATAGAACCATTCTGCTTGCGATGTTCCACTACGGCTTCAAGGTCTAAACCATCATAGTTATAAATGGCTCCTTCGTATTCAGCAAGCCCAACTATTTTGGCACCAGCTTCTTTAAAAAAGTATGCACAATGATATCCCACATTTCCTAGTCCCTGCACACAAACACGTTTATCTTTTACGCCGGTGCTTAATCCTAATTTCTTCATAAGATCAGGCATATTACAAATTTCTCTAAGCCCGAAAAATACTCCTAACCCGGTAGCTTCTGTTCTTCCACGAACACCGCCTTGTGAAACAGGCTTACCCGTTACACATCCTGCTGCATCAATTTCTCCTGGGTGCATAGCAACATAAGTATCCAGAATCCACGACATTTCTTTTGCACCTGTTCCATAATCAGGAGCAGGAACATCAGTGCCAGGACCAATAAAATTTTTTTTGATTAATTCAGCTGTGTAGCGGCGTGTTATTTTTTCAAGATCGTACGCAGAATATTTTTTCGGATCTATTTTAATACCGCCTTTACTGCCGCCAAAAGGTACATTCACGATTGCGCATTTATAGGTCATTAAGGCGGCTAATGCCATCACTTCATCCTGGTTTACTGCGAGACTAAAACGGATACCGCCTTTACATGGTGTTTTATGATGTGAGTGCTGAACACGATACGCTTCAATCACTTCTATATTATCACCAATCTTTACCGGAAACCTCATCTGGTAAACACTATTACATTGTTTTATCTGTTCTAAAATTCCTGCATCCCAATCTGTGAAAATGGCTGCTTTATCAAAACTTCTTTCTACACTTTGAAAAAAACTATATGGCTTTTCTGATGGCATAAAATTGTTTTTAATTATTAATCAATCGTTCTTTATTTATTAAAAATATTTTATTCTTTATTTTTTTCAAACCTGCTTATTTTTTTATCCAGCATAAAAACATAAATAAATAAGCCAATTAAAATAGTAAGACAAACAGCTACCACTACATAAATCTTTCCATTGCTTCGCATACTGTCTGCCATTTCAACTTTGTCCTGTGCAAATGCTACACAGCTTAAAAACAAACAACCTGCTATAAACAAAAAGCGCAGAAATAATTTATACATTGATCAATGTTTTATCTTTTAATAATTGTAAGCGAATTTTTATTGTTGCTATCCAAACTCCTAATAATGTCCACCCGATAATAGCGGGATAAAATACAATGCGTAACCTGCTGTCAATATCATTGAAGTTAAGTGCAGGATTTCCGCTTTCACTGCCTGGTGCTCCGGGATGTAAACTGCCAACCAATCTTGGAATTATCCATATACTTGGAAAGAGCATTGCAAAAGCAAAAATATTATAGACTGCACTTACACGGGCTCTTTTATCAATATCTGTAAACGATCCTCTTAAAACAAAGTATGCTCCGTAAATTAATAATGCGATGGCAGCGCCAATAAGTTTAGGTTCTTTTAAAACATTTGCCAGCGATTGATTCTGGTCAGTTATCCATGTATAATTTGCCCAGATGGTTCCTGTTGCATAACCCAAAATGCCAAACAAACTTCCTACCGCTGCAAATTTGCTTGCAAAAATATCATTGCGATGATTGGATGTTCGCAGATATTTAATGCTGTAAATAAAACTTACAATAAATAAGATCATCATGCCAAACCACATGCAGACGTGAAAATAAAGGTTGCGGATAGATTCATTTAAGATAGGCAAGCGGGGCACATCTAATAAAAAGCCACCAATAATTGTATAGGCAAGTAATACGAATGATAATATTTTCCACCAGCTTTTCCTCACAAAGAAAGAAGACATTATTTAGTGGCGCAAAGTTAGGGTAAACCAATTCAAACAATTAAAAATAGTTACTGATAATAAATTTGAAAATATCTATTCTTTCCACAAATATGGAAAAAGCACAATCGCCATCACAACAACTAAAACATCTAAGCCAATTATTAAACCTGTTAATTGCAGCACTGCGCCGCTTTTAAATACTTCTGCAAATGCAGTTTTACTTAACCGCATCAGTAATAATAATTGTGGTAGAATAACGGGGAAACCAAGTATCGCAATAAGTGCTGCATTTTGCTGGGCTTTGGCTGCAATGGCACTCATTAATGTAAAAACCATGCTGATACCTGCGCCTCCTAATACAACAATTCCGGTAAAACGAAGACTGTCGGTGACAGGATTATTTAAAAAAATAAAAAAAAGAAACAGACTGATAACACTCATTAAGATCATGAGTATGATATTGTACAATAATTTGCTTATGATAAATTCTACCGGAGAAGCGACGGAATAAAAATATAGCATTCTGCCCTTGCTTTCCTGTAAAAAACTTTTTGCAACAGTATTTATGCAAACAAATAATTGTATCACCCAAAATAATCCGTTCCATACATTGGCTGCAGGTTCATCAATAGAAAGATATAAAACGAAAATGGTAGATGCTATATAGAGTAACACACCATAAAAAGTATGCTGTTGCCTTAATTCAAGAACGAGATCTTTTTTAAGCAGTGTGAAAATTGCTTTCATTATTATTGCAAGATTAGAATTTTATCAACAGAGTTCAAGTTTTGGCAAAAAAAATAATGATTATTTCTTTGTTAGAATGAAATAATTATATATATTTATTTATGACTTTGTTTCCCTTAACCAATTTAAAACAAACACATGCCTAAAATTTTATCTACCCTCCTTGTATTTTTTATTTTGTGTGGTGTATATGCACAGAATAAAAATGAGATAAGAGGTATTACAATAACCGGAATAAAAGGTATAAAAAAATCACTTGCCAACATAATAGCTTATGATAGATCGCACCCTATCCCTGCTAATTATAAGGTACATCTAAGGCCGGAGTTAGAAGGTCCAATACCAAAGGGACAAAACCCGGATGCCAAAGCTGTATCTAAATTTGGCACATTGGTTAATGGAAATAATTATAGAACAACCGCAACTTCTGCCCCTACTCAAACAGTGCAAAGTAATTTTCTTACTATCTGGGGATCTTATGCAAATGTTAGTGGGAGAGAATCCCCTTATACACCTCCTGATAATTGTGGCGATGTTGGTACTACCCAAATTATTGCTACAGCGAATTGCCGGATGAAAGTGTTTGCTAAACCTTCCGTAACCGGGTCTGCTTCTACTACTCCTACCGGAACTTCAACTACAATTTTAAGTGCAATAGCCAATATTGAACTCAATGCTTTTTTTACAAACACCTCATTAGGAATTAACAGTATCAGTGATCCTCATGTAAGATTTGATAGATTAACCGGGAGATGGTTTATTGTTGCCATTGATGTTAATCATACTTCGGGAAGTAATTATTGCCTGATCGCAGTAAGCGATGGTTCTACCATAACCAGTAGCAGTAGCTTTACAATCTTCTATTTTAGCGTTGCAGGAACCGGTGGAGCATCAAATGATTTTTTCTATTATCCAACTTTAGGAGTAGATAAATATTCCTTATACATCGGGGGTAACATGTTTGCAAATGGAAGAACTTTTTCTGGAAGCAATATGTGGGTATTGAATAAAGCAAGCCTGATTAACGGTTCATTAACAGTAACTTCATTTCCTCACAGTATTACAAGTACAGATATGTACACCCCACAGGGTGTTCATAACGATGATCCCGGAACTGCTTTCGGATATTTTATTGGTGCTTCTCAAACCCAATATTCAAAACTGGTTATCAGAAGGGTTTCATATTCCGGAAGTACTCCCACATTATCAGGAGATCTTAACTTAACTACTTCCATTACCTATACTCCCAAAACAGTACCTACATTAGGCGGTACTGCTATAGATGGTGATGATCGCAGACTATGTGCTGCAATGATCAAGAAAAATAAAATTACAGGTATAGCTGATTTATGGGTTGCCCAGGGAACTTTATTAAATACTTCAGGGGTTGGTGGCTCTGGGGGTGATAGGGATGGCGCATTATGGTTAGAAATTGGAAACCTTACATCTACACCAACTATATTACAATCTGCAACTTTATATGATGGAGTAAATCCAACCTCATCAGCAATTTATTATACTTACCCAACCATTGCTTTAAGCGGACAGGGGCATAATCTAATGGGCTTTACTTCTGCGGGACCTGCCCAATATGCACAGGCATCAGCAGCAGGAAGATATCGTACTGATCCTGCAGGAAATTTTCAATCCCCGGCTGATTTTACTACCACAACATCTACCTATAATCCCGGTGCAAACAGATGGGGAGATTTTACACAAACTGTTGTTGACCCAACTGATGATATGACCATGTGGACATTC
>JADGPX010000180.1 GCA_017882215.1 Chitinophagaceae bacterium
AGTGTAGGTAAACGAACAGTAGTGCTTCTAAACCCTTCTTTTTTTTACTTCTTTAATCCCTTCTTCGTTATCTGCAACCCTATTGGCGACAGTGCTAACTTGAAGCTTTGGTGCTTTGAATGAACAGTTTTTTGACACTTAATTCGTATCTTTGACGAGTGAAAAAACGCAAGGAAATAGAACTGGATTTTGAGATAGATAAGTTGACGAACTCAATTGAAAATGTGGTTACGGGTGACAGTTTTCCGACTGACATCACACGAATTTCGAGTGCTGACCTGAAAACGATTAATACGAAAAACGGTTGGGTGTTTAAATGGAGAGCGGAATTCCAACATCCCGAACGAGAAGTTTATAAATTGACAATCGTAAATAACCAAACTGTTATTCAGGGTTTGGCTAGTTTGGAAGTTATGCCCGACCATGTTTTTATGCACTTAGTAGAAAACGCATCGTTCAATAAAGGGAGAGCAAAGATTTATGCGGGAGTTGCGGGTAATTTAGTTGCGTTTGCTTGCCAACTTTCATTTCAGCGTGGACATGAGGGAAATGTTTCTTTTATTTCCAAGACACAATTAATTGAGCATTACACTCAAAGTTTGGGGACAATCCATATCGGAAGTCAGCGAATGATAATTATGCCAGCGACTGCAATGAAATTAATCGAAAAATATTTCTAAAAATAAATTCTATGAAACATAAACAAGAACTTGATGTGGACTTTATCGGAGGCGGAAGACCTTTGACAAAGGAAGATGAAATCGCTATTAGTAATTTCATTCGTGCAAATAAAGCAAAGCACGCTCGCAAACATTCAACAGCTAAAAGAACTATTAGCACTTCTCGAAAGAAAGTTGTTGCATAATTTTTCGGACTGAACTTCGATTGAAGAGAAGCACTGCCCACAACATAAGATTAAAAGAAATAAAAAAAAGAAGGGCTTTGTTCGGTAATCAAATCCCGATAGCTATCGGGATGCTTCTAATCCCCCTTTTTTAAAAACTTCATTAATCGCTTCTTCGTTAGCGGAGAATAAAATACAGATTGCGTAAGTTGGCTTCGTTCTTTTCAATTCAGCTCTTTACTATTTAATTTGATGTTTTAAAAGCTCACAACCTCACTATTTAAAACTCATTCCCAAATTATACATCACAAAGCTCCAGATATCAGATGCTTCATCAATTTGTTTGCTGGTTGGTTTTCCTCCGCCATGTCCTGCTTTGGTTTCAATACGTATCAATGTGGGGTTGGCGCCAGCATTATCTTCCTGTAAAGTTGCAGCAAACTTAAAGCTGTGTGCAGGCACTACCCTGTCGTCATGATCGGCAGTGGTAACAAGTGTTGCAGGATATTTTACACCCTTTCTTAAATTATGTAATGGAGAATATTTAATAAGATTTTTAAAATCTTCTTCCTTATCACTTCTTCCATATTCGGTTGCCCATGCATGACCAATTGTGAAAGTATGATAGCGCAACATATCCATAACACCAACCTGCGGAATGGCAACTCTGAAAAGGTCAGGTCGCTGCGTCATTACAGCTCCAACCAATAATCCCCCATTACTACCACCACGCATGGCGAGCTTTTGCGGATTGGTATATTTTGTTTTGATAAGAAATTCTGCGGCGCCGATAAAGTCATTAAAAACATTTTGCTTGTTTTGCAGCATACCGGCTTTATGCCATGCTTCGCCATATTCATTTCCGCCACGGAGATTTACCAAAACATATACTCCGCCCTGCTCTAAAAAAAATGCATTAGAGATACTAAAGCCCGGTGTAGATGGAATATTGAATCCGCCATAACCATAGATGAGTGTTGGATTATTGCCATTTAATTTTAATCCTTTTTTATAGGTGATGAACATGGGCACTTTGGCTCCGTCCTTACTGGTAAAAAATGATTGAACGGTTTGGTAATTGTCAGCATTTATTTTTGCTTCAGCCTTGCGAAATAATTCCGTTTGTCCATTACTGATAGTATAATGAAAAATAGCAGGAGGATAATTAAAAGAAGAATAAGTGTAGAATAATTCATTATCCTCTCTATTGCCATCAAACCCTCCGGCAGTACCAATTCCGGGCAATTTAATTTCTCTTTCAAGAACTCCTTTATAGTTGGTTTGATATACCCTGCTGGATGCATCTTCCAGGTAAGTAAGAAATAATTTTCCGCCGGCAGTGCCTACGCTTTGCAAAAAATTTGTTCTTGTAAGAATGATAGTTTGCCAGTTTTCTTTTGAAGGATTTTTAGGATCAATAGAAACAACTTTATAATTGGGTGCATCAGCATTGGTTAGTACCAATAACCTGTCACCATCATTATCAATTACGCCTGCGTTAGTATCAAAACCTTTTATCAAAAGAATAAAACTACTGTTGGGATTCTTCATATCCTTTACCCAAATCTGTGAACCACTTGTACCTTCTGACTGGTGTATAAGAAGAAATCTTTCATCTTCTGTTAAACCACCGCCTACACTTCTCAATGGATGCTCTTTATCCTCATAAATTAAAACATCTTCGCTTTGCGGAGTGCCGAGTTTATGATAATATAATTTTTGATTTTGGTTTTGATTGGTCATCTTCTTTGTTTCATCTGCTTCGGGATAGCGGCTGTAATAAAAACCATCGTCACCTTTCCATGATAGGCCACTGAATTTTATCCATTGAATTTTATCATCCAAAACTTTTTTTGTTGCAACATCCATTACATAAGCTTCCTGCCAGTCGCTGCCGGCTTGTGCAATCATGTAAGCTGCATATTTTTTATTTTTTGTAAATGAAGGGGTACTTACGGCAGCAGTGCCATCTTTGCTCATTTTGTTTGGATCAATAAAAATTTCAGGCGTGCCATTCAATCCTGGTTGGCGATAGAGAATGCTCTGGTTTTGTAAACCATCATTTTTATAGTAATAATAATATTCTCCTTCTTTAAAAGGCGAACTGTATTTAGGATAATTCCACATTTCTTCCAGCCTTTTGCGAACCTGTTCTCTGAATGGAATTTTAGAAAGATAGTCCTGTGTTATTTTATTTTCTGCAGCAACCCAGGCGGCAGTTTCAGGGCTTTTATCATCTTCAAGCCAGCGGTATGGGTCAGAAACTTTAGTGCCAAAATAATCATCAACCTGGTCTACTTTTTTTGTTTCAGGATATTTTATTTGGGCAAAAGCTGATGACAGCATGGTCATCATTGCAATAAATAGAATCGAATACTTTCTTGTCATTTTTTTTAATTTGGGTTCAAATTAAATATTGTTTCTAAGTCTGTCAAAAAATATGTTTGTTTGTAAATATGTAATTTTGGCACATTAATTATAAAAAAAGTTGCACCTCTTATAAATCATGGATAAAAAAATAAAAAAAATCGGGGTACTTACTTCCGGCGGAGATGCCCCGGGAATGAATGCTGCCATACGGGCTGTGGTTCGTACAGGAATTTATTATGGGCTGGAGGTTTACGGAATATTACGGGGCTATGCAGGAATGATAGAGAATGATATTATTAAAATGGAAAGCCGCAGCGTTGCTAATATCATACAGCGTGGTGGAACAATTCTGAAAACGGGCAGGTGCGATGAATTTTTTGATTATGAGGGAAGAAAAAAGGCGTACAACAATTTAAAAAAGCCTGGTATTGATGGTTTA
Organism: Chitinophagaceae bacterium; assembly: GCA_017882215.1. GTDB lineage: Bacteria > Bacteroidota > Bacteroidia > Chitinophagales > Chitinophagaceae > Ginsengibacter. The sequence goes on from JADGPX010000180.1 coordinate 3,654, forward strand.
GTTATAATTGGAGGTGATGGTTCTTTTCGTGGCGCACAAATATTCAGTAATGAATTTGATATTCCCTGTATTGGTTTACCGGGCACCATTGATAAAGATATAGCAGGCACTGATTTCACTATCGGTTTTGATACGGCAGTGAACACAGCTGTTGAAGCAATTGATAAAATACGTGATACAGCCGAGGCTCACGACAGGCTTTTTATTATTGAAGTAATGGGACGTGATGCAGGGTATATTGCTTTGCATAGCGGAATTGCCACCGGTGCTGAAAACATTTTAATTCCTGAAAGAAAAACGGTTATTGAAGATGTTATTACTGCTATTGCTGAAAAAGAACGCAGGCAAAAAATGGTGAATTTAATTGTGGTTGCCGAAGGCGAAGAGTTTGGTGGCGCCTACGAAGTGGCAAAAGTTATTAAAGAAAGATTACCCGAGCAGGAAGTGAGAGTATGTGTTTTAGGCCATATACAAAGAGGTGGCTCGCCAAGTTGTTTCGACAGGTTGATCGCAAGCCGTATGGGTTACGCAGCTGTGGAATGTTTGGTAGAGGGTAAACATAATGTATTTGTGGGCATCTTAAATAACCGCATGCATTATATTCCATTAAATGAAGCTGTAAAAAAGAAACAAAGATTAAGTGAAGAATGGATGAGAATTGTAAAAATATTATCTGCTTAAATCAGTCATTAGTCAATCGTCATTGGGTCATTAGTTAAGCTTACTTTTTATTTTATATATCCTAATGACTTAAATGATCAATCAAATTATGGGAAGAAATATAAGTAAGTACCTGTACCGGAATATGGATAAACAGGCAGGTATTGAACACACGATTAAGAGAACTAAAATTGTTGCAACCGTAGGCCCTGCCTGCGATACATATGATAAGCTTTTAGAACTGGTAAAAGCAGGTGTAAATGTTTTCCGCCTTAATTTCTCTCATGGCACAAACGATGATAAAGCAAAGATCATTGAATTAATCCGCCAGATAAATAAAACAGAACCTTATAGCATTGCAATCCTTGCTGATCTGCAGGGACCTAAACTTCGTGTTGGGGAAATAGAAAATGATGCGATGGAAATTAACCCGGGAGACATTCTTACATTCACCAATGAAAAATGCATTGGTACAAAAGAAAGAATTTACGTCAGTTATCCAAATCTGCACTTAGATGTAAAGCCCGGTAATTGTATAATGATTGATGATGGCAAACTTGAAGTACGGGTTGTTGAAATTGCTCCTAACAACGATGTAAAAGTTGTAGTGACAATAGGGGGAATTCTTTCTTCAAAAAAAGGAATAAATCTTCCGGACACAAAAATTTCACTGCCTGCATTAACAGAAAAAGATCTTATTGATCTTGATTTTATAATTGAGCAAGACGTTGATTGGATAGCGCTTTCATTCGTGCGCCAGGTAAACGATATAACAGGCTTGAAAACTATTTTAAAAGAAAGGAACAGTAAATCAAAAGTTATCGCTAAAATAGAAAAGCCTGAAGCACTTACGAACATTCGTGATATCATTGTAGAAAGCGATGGGATCATGATTGCCCGTGGCGACCTTGGTGTTGAACTTCCTGTTGAAAAAGTTCCGCTGATACAAAAAGAAATTATTCGCAAATGCATGCACCGTGCAAAACCTGTTATTGTTGCAACCCAGATGATGGAAAGCATGATAGATCGTATTAAACCAAACCGCAGTGAAATATCGGATGTTGCCAATGCAGTTTTAGAAGGAGCTGATGCTTTAATGCTTAGTGGTGAAACTGCTACAGGACAGCATCCTACACTGGTGATTGAAACAATGTGCAAAATAATTTTAGAGGTAGAAAAGACTGAGTATGATTACGACCGCGATGATATACTTGCTCCGCAACCCCACTCCCCTTCTTTTTTAAGTGATGCTTTATGCTACAGCGCCTGCAAGCTTGCCCAGGATGTGCAGGCAGATGCGTTGATAGGAATGACGCAAAGCGGTTATACGGCTTTTATGCTTAGCAGTTATCGTCCAAAATCTTTATTATATATTTTTAGTAAAGAAAAAAGCCTGATCAATCAATTAAGTTTAAGCTGGGGTGTACGGGCATTCTTTTATGATGAAGAAGAAAGTCTTGACGATATAATCTTTGACCAGATAAATATTCTGAAAGAGAGAGGCTTTTTAAAAGCAGGCGATCTTGTAGTAAACACCGGCAGCATACCTGTTAATCTCCATCTGCCTTCAAATGTTTTAAAAATAACAAAGGTGGAAGCATAATTCAATAAGCAATTAACAATAGGCAATTCTGAATTTCTTATGTTTTTAAGCTTTGCCAGTTTGCTTATTGTCAATTTTGCATTTTATTGCCAGCAAACAATAATAACTGCTGCAATAATATTTCCCAAAACCTGGTAACCACCATTAATAAAAAATAATCCCATAGGTTTTTTCTCGTAAAG
>JADGPX010000181.1 GCA_017882215.1 Chitinophagaceae bacterium
CCGGATAACGCCATCGGCTAATTGTTGTGAGTTGCGAAAATCAAAAATAATTCCTGTATCCTCAGTCAATACTTCCCTTGCATGAGGAATAGGTGTAGAAATGATGGGGCAGGCGCAACTCATGGCATAAGCAAAAGTGCCGCTTACAGCCTGGTTAGGATCGTTGTTGGTAAACAGGTAAATATCGGTAAGTTGCAAATATTCGAGCAGATCTGGTAATGGCAAATATCTGTTAATAAATTTTACATGGTGGGTTAGCTTATATAGTATTACCTTATCCTCAAGACTGTTCCGATATTTTTCTCCTTCCTCTTTCACAACTTCGGGATGGGTTTTGCCAATTACCAGAAATACAACATCAGAGCTGGTTTTTACAATGGCTGGCAATGCTTCTAATGTAGTTTCAATACCCTTTCCCGAACTAAGCAGGCCGAACGTAGTAAGGACTTTCCGGCCCTTTAATCCATATTTATTTTTCAAAAATTTTTTACTTAAATGGGGTACCAAATGAGTGCCGTGCGCAATGACAGTTATTTTCTGCTGCGGCACATCATAGGCATCTATTAACACCCGTGCAGCGTTATTGGTCATTACCACGATTGACTCGCAGGCAGTCGCAATATTTTGCACTTTTGCTTTTAACAGTTCATCTGGCTGGGGTAACACGGTATGAAAAACAATAACAACAGGCTTTGAAAGTTTATATAAAAATTGCAGAAATGCTTGTTCCTGCATATTAAAAAAGCCAAACTCATGCTGGATCAAGACAATTTTAATGCGATTGTCTTTATTAATAGTTAATGCCAATTTTTCATATCCGGCAGCTAATGATGTGTTAAGAATATATTTTACTTCACCGGGATATGGATAATTTGCATCGCCCGATTCCAATGCACAAACTTTTATAGATAATGAATTGCTGAATTTATTATTAAGCGCCTTTATCAAATCCTGCGAGTAAGTTGCTATGCCACATTCTCTGGGAGGATATGAGGTAATAAACAAGATTTCAGCCAGGTCATTTGTGTTATCATGGTTCGGCTTTTGTATATTGTTTTTAGGAGTGATCATGGAATGAATGGTATTTTCTATATCAGACAACTCTTATTGATGCGTAATATCATCATCAAATTCATGGGGAACTATTTTAATTTTTCAACTTTCGCAGTATAAGTTAACAATTCTGCGACCAACTCCGATAAACTCACGGAGGCACAGGCAATATATGTATCCGCCGCTCCATAATAAATAAATAAGGTATTTCCAAACAAGGCAGTGCCGGTAGGAAAAACTACATTATTTACCACTCCTTTTAATTCCCATTTGTATTCAGGTGAGAACAAAGCATAAGGCAACCGTGCCAGCACTTTCGAAGGATCATTCAGATCCAATAAAGCAGCACAAGCAGAATATACAAACCCTTTATTAGTTTCTTCCACTCCATGATAAATCAGCAGCCATCCGTGTTCTGTTTCAATTGGAGGGCAGCCACTGCCAATGTAGCTTGACTCGTGTGCATAAACAGGGTCAAGTACGATATGCTCCTGTAGGTTAAGAAAATAATTTTCCCAAAATGCTATGGTGAGTTTTTTTAAGTTTTTAACAGAAACAAGCTGAATACCAGGCCTTATCCGGTGAAGGAATACCAATTTACCATTAATTTTTCGGGGAAAGAAAATAAGATTTTTGTCCCATAATATCATTTTTTTTTCAGGATCTGCCTCCTTGTAGTAAAAATTACGATCAATATAGTAATTTTCATTTACTTTACCGGCTGATTCTACCAGAAATACAAACTCTGCGTAGGTGATGGGAGGAACAATGATCCCCTGCTTTTTAAAATGCCTTAAATCTTTTGAAGTAGCTAATGCTCCCCGGGCATTTGTCCCATCGTACCCGGTATAGGTCATATAAAACAGGTCATCAATCTTTACAATTCGGGGATCTTCAACACCATGCGATTCATATTCGAATTCAGGAACCATGAAAGGCTTATCCCACCGTTCAGCAATTGTCATCGGGCCATCCAGCCTGCAATAGCCAATACTCGAATGATTTCCTTGTCGCACTGCCCGGTAAAAAAGATGAACGTTATCGCCTTCGCGAATTACCGCAGGATTTAGTACACCTTCATTTTCAAATTCCAAATCGGTCTTTGATAATAAAACACCTTCTTTTTTAATCTCTATCATGTAGATTTATTTTTTATTTTTACTGCTTATCTGCTTTAAACAAATTACCGAAACGATATTGATTCCTTAAAAGTATGTGATTATCGGTAAACACAGGTTATGTTGGCACTATCTACCGACTTATGGAAGTTACAATATCGGATAACATTTTTAAGAGAGATAACTGGTTTACCTGAGCGAAGCAGATAAGCAGTTTATTTTTTTAAAAATCGGTTTTGTGTAAAATGGTAGGGCTTTCTTTTTTGAACTCATTTTCGCAATTCTTTTTTTCTTCTTCGTTTTGAGCGAACAGACATTAAAGAAGTTGCAGTTATTTGCAGCAATCTTTTTTTCGGATAAAAATTGCTTTAAAAAGTTTGATTAATATTTTCTTTATTTTATCCATTCATATTTTTGAATTTTTGCCGAAATACTGTCTTTCGTTTCCCTCACCCAGTTATTTATTGTCGCTGTATCATTTGATGTAAGCCTGGCATCTGTGTGCATAATAGTATAAGATGATAATGGCATTGAACCACCTTTAATACTTGTTTCAATTGCCCTTGATATATATTCAATATAATCCAATAGCTTAACCATAAAGCCACATGCATGATGCCTCACTTCCTGTTGTTGTTGCCGGAAGCCTTCAGCACATCCAGCAGTTCCCTGAGATCAACAGTAGCGTATGTTGATGAATGATCTGACATAGCATAAGGGATAATCAGATCATCATTATGAATAATTGAACCGCATGAATAAATTACATTCGGCACATAACCTTCTCTTTCTACTTCATTTGGCACTATTAACGGGTTATTCAGCCTTCCGATCTCTTTCTCCGGGTTCTCAAGTTCATACAATGAAGCTCCCAGAGTGTATTCCCTCATAGAACCAACCGCATGGGTAATAATCAGCCAACCCTCTTCTGTTTCAATAGGGGAACCAGCATTGCCTATTTGCACCAGTTCCCATGGGTATTTGGGTTGCTGTATAATTTTAGCTTCACGCCAGATATTGATACTATCCGAATAAGCGATGTAATTATTTACGCCATCTATCCTGCACAGCATGGCATACTTACCGTTGATCTTTCGGGGAAACAGGGCCATCCCCTTGTTTTGGGCAATCTCACCATTAATAGGCAATATCTTGAAATTATAAAAGTCTTTTGTACTGATTAATTTAGGAAGAATAGCCATTCCATCGTAAGCAGTGTATGTGGCATAGTAGGTTACCTCATCATTATCATCAGTGAATTTAACAAAACGGGCGTCTTCAATACCTCTTTGCTCGGTTGCCGATATAGGGAAAATAACCCTTTCGGAAATGGCTGAATCAATTGAAAAATTAATCTCATAGTGTGAGGAAGCCAGCCACATCATTTGATTTATTAATTTTTTATGATCATCCGGAAGATTAGTATCCTTTCTTGCTATTTCAAGGTTCTTCATCAATTCGCCATATGTAAATTCATCTCCAAGTTTATCTAAGATAAAAGCAGAAGAAATAACATTTCCTTTGTCTTGCATCTCATCATGTTTATCTACGATAGCAGGAGAAATAACATTTCCTTTGTCTTGCATCTTATCAAGTTTATCTATGATAACAGGAGAAATAACATTTGCCTGGTCCTGCATTTCATCCAGTTTCTTTTGAAAAGTTTTTTTATCGTATACATTCCGTTTAATTACATCCGCTTCGGCCAACATATTACCAACAGGTTCTATAGTCAGGTTATTATTTTTGTCAAGAATTCCTGATCGAAAAACGATAGATGAGATATGCCCTTCACCGGTAGCCCGGAAACTAAAAATCACCCTTTTTTCATCTGATCTTGTTTCTGTCTGATCCGGATTTTCTACAATGGATGGATTAAAAAAAGCAGCTGATTCAATGGAATATTCCATTGTAAAATACGAACCTATCAGCGCTTTCTGGGATACACTAAGATCATCTTCATTAACTTCAATCTTATTAAATATCGGAGCCAGTTTGGCAAAATGTTTCTCAAATATTCGTGAAATATTCCTGTGACGCCGGGAATACCCTCTCAGCAACTGGCTCATGGCAATATTTACTTCTTTTTCTGGCATTGCCAATACCTTCCTGATTATATCAGCCGACCTCTCATCATTCATATATAGAAAACGGGCGATTACCCTGGTAGGATCAGGAGAAAATATAAACTTTTTTCTGGTCACAGCTACTTGCATGGTTTTCGGTTTTTTAAAACGGGTTTTGACTTTAAACTTAAAATTCTAAATTGAAAATTACATCACAGAAAATTTACGCTTCAGCTTCGCACCTGTGGATTTTTGCGAAGTGAGCCCCACTTTTGCTTCAAAAATGTGGGTCACCAGGTTGGTTTTCAACCACTTTCAAGGTGTTTCATAGCCATAATTTCACGTTTTTAAATAATTCTTTTATTCTGTTTTTGCGACAGATAGTTTCTATAGGTGTTTTTAGCGTTTTTCAGCAAGTTATTGATAGTCATTGCTCAAAATCCCGCCCATTGTCAGCGTACCAATAATGCCGTTCCACTTTGACTGTAACTTAACGAACAGTTTTAACAACTCTGCCCAGAACATTAATAAACCAACGAAAAAAAGTCAAGTGTTATTGTCTTCAAATTTTACTATTTACTTGAGCAGAGTTTCCTTCACTGCCACCTGATTCATAAATTTTAGAATCAGCAGTAAAGAGCTTTTCTATATCTGTTACATCGAGTTTTTCAACTGCACTATTAGATTGTTTCAATACACTTTTTATTGCTTCCATATTTTTATTTTGTGATAATGCCATTGGGAGAAGCAATAGTAATCCATTCACCAGCATCCTTAAATACATAATAAGGACCAGCTAATTCTTGCAGCCATATACCTGTGTCAGGACTTGTATCACCAAGGCTTTTATGGGATGTTGTTACCATTAAAACTTGTAATGATTTCATGGATGTTCTATTTAATGTGAATGGTTTTCAATTATGTTACCAGACTTTTACTTCAAAAAATGCACCATAGAAGTAAATGCCCATACCATTTCTTATTTTGTAATTCATTTATAGTAAAAGATATCACCACTAAGAATTGGAAGTATTTACCTTTCCTTAGCTAACTGTAAGCGAGACTGCGATATAAAAAAGACAACTCATCTTTTCTTATTACACCACCATGAGCTTAAAATATTTCCGGATTATATAATTTGTTCAAAAATTTGCCTGGTAGAAACTGCTATCCTGTTCCAGGAATTAATAATAATGACCTGCATAATAATTTGCGCCAATCCATTTTCACCATAAAATTTTAAAACTTTATAATAGGTTTTATCGCTGACACCATCTTCCGAAATAAGGGTTACTTCTTCGGTTAACTGTAGTACTGCTCTTTCCTCTTCAGTAAATAACGGTGATTCTTTCCATGCGGACAAAGCAAAAATCCGCCGTTGATTTTCACCAATCTTCAGCGCTTCCTGTGTATGCATATCTATGCAATAAGCGCAACCATTTATTTGCGAAGCCCTTATTTTTATCATTTCACGAAGCAGCGGCAGAAGTTGAGAGTTTCTAATGTATTGCTCCATCCCAAGCATGGCTTTGTAAGCATTGGGTTCAATATCTTTAATTGATATTCGTTGCATGATATTTATTTTTTAGAAATTAAATTATTTAAGTATTTCTTCCAAATTGAACTATATAACGAATAAGGCTAAACGTAGTTTAAAGATATCTGATCTGATTCAAACCTATTTTTAGTAAGTAAGTGGAGCAAGCGGAAGCTCATAATAACCAGGTTGCCTCCAGCACAATTTTTATCATCGTCAACAAATGAGATTTTAGGTTTAACCTATAATTTATTCATCTACAAAGTAAATGTAAGATTAAATACATTTCCTAAAAAATGATTGCTGAATAAGAATTGTTA
>JADGPX010000182.1 GCA_017882215.1 Chitinophagaceae bacterium
CCTGAGTTTGTAACTCAGGACATTCTCCATAATCTTTGCTCTGTTTGTTTTCTTTGTTATTTTAAATAAAAATATTGTTGTTGTAAGTCTGTGACTACGAACTTATAAACTACAATTGAATAAAGGAAGTCCTGAGTTGCAAACTCAGGACAGCAGTGCTGCATGGCTTGCCTCATACAATTTTATTTATTTTTCCAAACCACTTTTTTGTCTGTTGCATTGGCAAAAAAATCAGGAATTTTTCCATCACCCTTTCCTGTTATGCCACCATCCGGTGCACCCAAATAATCACAATCACTGTTGTAAACCGGATTAAACTGGTCGCAACAGCCGGCGGTTATATAAAAAACTGCTGAGCCTTTATAAGCGTATTGAGTAACAGATTGCGGCGGATTTACTTTCGGATCACTCTTCATTGTTTCTATTTTTGTAACCAAACATGGCGGCATACCGCTTATTCCCTGGTTTTTATTTTCTGCACATGATATCAATAAAAAAATACCACAGCTGATTATAATTACATTTCTCATCTTATAAATTTTTAATTGTTACATACAAAAACAATTCCTAAAAAACTTTGCGACCTTTACCACAATGGAAAAATCAAATTTTGTAGACCAGATAAGAATTTTTTGCCACAGCGGACATGGGGGTGCAGGAAGTAAACATTTCATGCGTAACAAATTAACAGCGTATGGCGGCCCGGATGGAGGAGATGGTGGCAGAGGCGCTCATATTATTCTTCGTGGCAATAAAAATTTGTGGACATTATTGCACTTGCGTTATTTTAAAAATGTTTTAGCAGAAGATGGCGGCAACGGAAGCAAAAATAATTGCACAGGTAAAGATGGGAAAGATATAATTATAGAAGTGCCACTCGGTACAATTGCGAAAGATGAAGAATCCGGAAAGGTGGAAGCAGAGATTCTGGAAGACGGTCAGGAAATAATTTGGTTAAAAGGCGGACGTGGTGGATTAGGAAATTCAAATTTTGCAACACCAACTAACCAGGCGCCTGAACATTCACAACCGGGTGAACCTGGTGAAGAAGGCTGGAAAGTATTGGAGCTGAAAGTATTGGCAGACGTGGGTTTGGTTGGATTTCCCAATGCCGGTAAATCAACTTTGCTTTCTGTAATTACGGCTGCCAAACCAAAAATTGCAGACTATGCTTTTACAACTTTAATACCACAACTTGGCATGGTTGAATACAGAGATCATAGAAGCTTTTGTATTGCCGACCTGCCTGGAATTATTGAAGGCGCTGCAGAAGGAAAAGGTTTAGGCCATCGTTTTTTACGACACATAGAGCGAAATTCGGTTTTGCTTTTTTTAATACCTGCAGATAGTAATGATCATAAAAAAGAATTTGAAATTTTGGTGAATGAACTGGAAGAATACAATCCGGAATTACTGGATAAAAAATTTATAATCGCCATCAGCAAAAGCGATATGTTAGATAAAGAATTAAAAGATGCCATTGAAAAAGAATTGCCGAAAAATATACCTCATCTTTTTATTTCATCAATTGCAAACAAGGGGTTAGTTGAATTAAAAGATATTTTATGGAAAGCTTTAAATTAATAAAAAAATGCAACTCAGCCTGCTGAATCAATGTCTTAAAATAAACATTAAACCTTTTATATGAATATTAAATCAATCACCATAACTGCAATTGCTGTTATAATTTCTGCACATGTATTTGCACAAAAGGATGTAATACGTTTAGTCATCAATGGAAAAAAAATTGGTGAGGTAGCTATAACGGAAACCCCAGCTGTTATCAGTGTAAATAAAATGAAGTATAAAAAAATTTCTAATCTTACTTTAATAATAAAGCAAAGTTCAGTTAACAATGTTTATAAGAGAACTTTACAAATTACAGATGAAAATGAAAATCAATTATACGAGGTTGATGAACTAAGATCAAAAGTGGGTTTGTATAAAATAAATCTTACCAAAATACGGCAACAACTTTTAAAACAAGATATCATTAAAGTTTTTTTGGCAGAAAATCCTGCGAATGATATGATGAAGTTACCTTCGAGAAGAAAATTATTAGTAGAGTTACATTTCAGGTAATACATGAACCGCAAGATCCTTTACTTCATCAATCCTGTTTCGGGGCCAAAACGTAAGACTATACTTCAACAGGTGCTCATAGAAAAAACACTTGAGCAAAACATCTTTTTTGAAATTCTATTTACAATTGCTAATGGTGAATATCCTTTTCTTGTTGATAAAATAAATAAAGAAGGATTTACCGATGTTGTTATTTGCGGAGGTGATGGCACAGTTAATCAGATCGCATCTTGTTTACTTGGTACCGATGTTAATATTGGAATTATTCCAATTGGCTCAGGTAATGGTTTAGCGCTGGCTGCAAAAATTCCACGAAATATTTATAAGGCATTGCAAATAATTTTTACCGGCAGTCCAACATTTGTTGATGCATTTTTTATTAATGAAAAATTCAGCTGTATGCTTTGCGGTGTTGGATTTGATGCACAGGTTGCACATGATTTTGCGATGCAGCCAAAACGTGGTCTTACTACTTATGTAAAGCAATCAGTAAAAAATTTTATAAAAGCTGAACCATACCGGTTTGATATAACTCATGAAGGAAAAACATTCTCTACAGAGGCGTATTTTATAAGTGTTGCCAACAGCAACCAGTTTGGAAATAATTTTACTATTGCTCCCAAAGCCAGTCTGCAGGATGGTTTGCTGGATATTATAGTAGTTAAAAAGATGAGTAAAGCAAGAATGATATGGGCCATACTAAAGCAAATACGATCAGGCGAAGTGGGAACACAGGAAGAAAGAAATTTTCATAAAAAGGAAGTGCTTTATTTTCAGACCGATAAATTAATTATTCATAATCATCAATTAGCACCATTACATATTGATGGCGATCCTGCAGAAACTTCTAAAATTTTTAAGATTGAAATTTTGCCAAAGGCATTTAGATTAATTCTGCCTTAGTTTTTCTCCTTCCCCTTCGGGGAAGGGCGGGATGGGGCTTTATCTCAATACCATGTGCCTATCCGCATCCAGCCTTACTAAAATAAAAATAAGAATAGTAAATGTTAGTAAGGATGATCCGCCATAACTTAGTAATGGTAAAGTGATCCCGATAACAGGCGCAAGGCCAATCGTCATGCAAACATTAATGGTAAGATGAAAAAAAATAATTCCGGCTACACTATAAGCATATACACGGCTGAATGTGCTTCGCTGGCGCTCAGCAATAAATACAATTCTTAATAAAAATAAAAGGTAGAGAAGCACCACTAAAGCGCTTCCCCAAAAACCAAAATTTTCTCCTACAGAAGTAAAAATAAAATCAGTGTGCTGCTCGGGCACAAAGTCACCCTGGGTTTGAGTGCCCTTTAAAAAACCTTTACCCCAGAAGCCTCCGGAGCCGATAGCAATTTTTGATTGCTTAACATTATAATTTTCCTTTTCTTTCTTTTGTTTTTTAGAATTAATATTTTCCTTTTCTTTTTGCTCACTCAATTGAACTGCAGTTACTCTGTCTTCCGGAACATAATCAACTCCAAAAGTGTTTAATATTCTTTCTACCTGGTATGGGTGAAGAACATGCTTAAAAATATAAGGAACTGTAAAACGTTGAATGCTTACGCATAAAACCCAGATACCCACAACCAATAATAAAATTGATTTTCTCCTCATAATTATTCTTCTCATAAAATATAAAACCAATGCTGCAATTGCGGTAAGAATTATTGCCAAAGTATTTTTTTCGATAAGTATGGTAGCCACAAAAAGTACTGCTAAAGAAAAACCTATTATAAGATAAACTGGCGGCAAACCTTCCCTATACATGGGGATTAAAAACGCAAAATATACAAGCGCTAATCCCGTTTCATTTTGCATTAAAGAAAATCCAATAGGTACAAGCGCCAACACCGCAGCAATAATCTGCGATTGAGTTTTATTAAAATCTGTTTCAGACCGGGAAAGATATTTTGCGAGAGCAAGTGCAGTAAAAATTTTACATATTTCCACCGGTTGAAGATTAAAGAATCCAAGCGGTATCCATGATTTTGAACCATTGATTTCTCTGCCAACAAAAAATGTTGCCATCATCAATAGTAACCCAAATGCATAGCTAATATTTGCTGTTGCAGTAAAAAACTTACTATCTGTCAGCAGCAAAAAAGCTGCTGCTACTACAGAGATGCCAATAAATAAAAGTTGTTTTGAGTAATTCTTTTTTAACCCGATTATGCTCTGTAAAATATTTTCCTGAGTGCGATGTTCTACTGAAAAAATGCAAAGGAAGCCAATGGTAATTAAAATGATGTAGAGCCATACAATTATCCAATCAACACCTTTTGATATTACAGCTTCGTTGCGCATTTATTTGTATGAGAAGTGATTTATTGTAAAGAATCTTTTACCGGTTTCTTTTTTTCATCAGGTAAAATACCTTCTAAATTGGGCTTGTTCTCTATTTTATCCGGCAACTCTTTCTTTTTTTGATCTTCTTTTTGTTTTGCTTTTTTTAATTTGTCCAATGCATCCTGATCATCTTGTTCATCCATATCCATTGTATCTTTTATAATTTTTATATAGCCTTTTGCAAGTAGATAAGAAGTATCTTTTGAGTGCATTAAAGAATCACGATAGCGCAGTTCTCTATAAATTCTGGGAGGCATTAAATTCAATTTTGAAATTGCTTCAACCTTTGCTTTCCTGTCCGGCTCGGTGATTGAATCTTTTAAATATTGTTCTATCATAAAGCTGGCAATTGGAGCTGCTGAACTGGCTCCAAAGCCTGCATTTTCACAAATAACCGCAATGGCAATTTGAGGATTATCTCTTGGTGCAAATGCCACAAATAAGGCATGATCTTTTTGTTTAACTCCTTTGTATGCATTTTCAACAGTGCCTGTTTTACCACAAACTACTATACCGGGCACCTTGGCATATCTACCTGTACCGGTTTCCATTACGCCTTGCATTCCATCATGCACTGCTTCAAAAACACTATCAGGAATATTTACAGCTGTATGTTTTTCTTTAAATTTTGTAAGCAAGCCGTAAGTATCGCCACCTTCAATCGAATCTATCAAATGAGGAATTTTATACCACCCTTTATTTGCCAGGTATGCCATTTCATTTGCCACCTGCAACGGTGTTACATTCACTTCACCCTGACCTATACTAACAGAGCGAAAGTTGCAATAATTCCATTTACCAACTCCATACACTTTAGGATTATTAAAGTAGGCAGGTGTTGGGATATTTCCTCTTTTTTCGGAAGGGAGATCAACTCCTAATTTATGTCCAAGTCCGAATGCATACATATATGTGTCCCAAACAGCCAAACTGCTATCTACATTAGGATACTGTGGGTTATTAATCACTCTTTGCATAACAGTGGCAAAATAAGTATTGTCTGAAACTGTGATTGCACTTCGCAGATTAAATGTACCCCGATCTAAACATTTCATGGGTCGTCCGGTACCACAGCCATAAAAAGCGCCTGAACAGGTAACTTTAAAATCAGTGGTAATTACGCCTTCCTGCAAGCCTATTAATGCCTGTAACGTTTTAAAAGTAGATCCCGGTGAGTAGGTAGAGTTTACTGTTCGGTTCATTAGTGGTAGTCTTGGATCGAGTAACAGTTCTGCAAAATGTTTTTTTCTTTCGGAGCCGGTTAATAGTTTGGGTTTATATGTAGGCGTACTTACCATTGCTAAAATACCACCGGTTTTAGGATCGATCGCAACAATAGCGCCCACCTTATTATCCATTAATTTTTCTCCCAGCATTTGTAATTCAATATCAAGTGCCATGTGCATATTTTGTCCGGCAACAGCAGCTGTATCATACCTGCCATTTTCCAATCTGTCAGTTAACCGGTTCTTATTATCTCTTTTCCAAAATTCAATTCCGCGTTGTCCCATCAATACTTTTTCATAACTGTGTTCAAGTCCTGTCCAGCCGGTATAATCACCGACCTGGTAACCTTCACCCGCATGCTTTTTAAGAAAAGAAGAATCTACTTCTGATAAATAACCTAAAATATTTCCTGCAGCATC
>JADGPX010000183.1 GCA_017882215.1 Chitinophagaceae bacterium
GATAACCAAAGTGTAATGGTGGACATTAAAGGAACTTTTGAAATGGACATCCAGCACAGGTTTGGTGTTGTTAATAACGGAGGTAAAGATTTTTTTGGACTTTATGCACCATCCAATATCCGGATCGGCTTTAGCTATGTGGTGAGAAATAATTTACAGCTAGGCCTTGGGTTTACCAAAGACCGCCTGCAATGGGATGTCAATGGTAAATATGCCATTGTAAAACAGGATAAAACGGGTGGCTGGCCTGTAAGCATCAGTTGGTTTAGCAATATCGTGATTGACGCAAGGCCAAAAGAAAATTTTGTGAACTACGGGGACCGGCTTTCCTATTTCAACCAGTTACTCATTGCCAGAAAACTGACGGAGAAATTCTCTGTACAGGTGGCCCCAAGTCTCTCTCATTTTAATAACGTGGAAGGCTATATAGATTCAACCGGTAAGATTCAGAAAAAAATGAAAAATGAGCATTTTGCTATTGCATTTATGGGTAGGTACAAAATGACACCAAAAACAAATTTAATGGTGAACTACGACCAACCGCTGACACAGCACCCGATGAATAACCCACACCCCAACATCAGTTTTGGATTAGAAATGGTTACCAGTGCACATGATTTCCAGGTATTTTTTGGAAACTATCATGGCATTATTCCGCAAAGCAATAATATGTATAACCAAAATGATTATACAAAAGGACAATTCCTGATTGGCTTTAACATTACGAGGCTTTGGAATTTCTAATATGTGTATCTTTGAATTATAATTTAATTATAATAAAGTATTAAACTCACATTGATTAAAACAAATTAAAATGAAAACAAAATTATTAGTAACAATGCTCTTTTTGTTTGCCGGAACTTTAATCTTTAGCATGATCACCGGCTTCAAGTCATTACAGGATAAAAAGCCGTGGACGGTTCCTGACAAATATTTAAAAATGGCTAATCCAAATGCAACGAACGCTGAATCAATAAAAGAAGGGAAAGAAGTATGGGTAAAACATTGCCAGAGCTGCCATGGTAAGTCCGGGAAGGGGGATGGACCAAAAGCAGCACAATTAAAAACTGAACCCGGAAACTTTTCATTACCAGCCACCCAAAAACAGTCTGATGGATCTTTGTTCTATAAAATATCAGAAGGAAGAGATGATATGCCAAGCTTTAAGAAAAAAATTCCTGATGCAGCAGATATCTGGAACCTGGTAAATTATATGAGAACGCTTAAAAGCTAAGTTATCAATCTTCATTTACCCATGCCTGACTTATAATACCTATCGCCGG
The DNA here is from genome assembly GCA_017882215.1 of Chitinophagaceae bacterium. Taxonomy (GTDB): domain Bacteria; phylum Bacteroidota; class Bacteroidia; order Chitinophagales; family Chitinophagaceae; genus Ginsengibacter. The sequence goes on from JADGPX010000183.1 coordinate 1,284, forward strand.
GTTCGGCCGGGTTTATTTTTCGGGCATCTTTTTTCTCATGTCGCAAACAAAAAATATGGATAACGATAATAAATTACAGACCCGTAAAAAATTTATCGGCCTCGGCATTACTGCCGCCACTTTACTTACCGCTTTCCGGTTTTTTATTCCCGAAAAAAAGAAAAAAACTGAGACGGTAAAAATGCTCACCCAGGATGGAAAGTTGGTAGAAGTGGATGCAGAAAAACTTTTTGGCGGCAAAAGAAAAAAAATCACTGACGAGCAGTTGAAAAACTGGGTGAATAAAAAGCAAAGCTAAACGCCGGGTTAATTTAAAATAATATTATGGAAAATAATAGCACATCACGAAGGAAATTCCTGACCGCCGGTATCCTTGCCGGTGCCGCTGTAGGTTGTTCTTCCAAAAAAAATCCTTTTGATAGTTATGCAGGTGATGATGTAAAAGCATCCGGCGAAACAGTGAAGTTGTTATCGGTAGATGGAGAGATCATTGAAGTGGATAAGGCATTTTTAAAACCCGTGCCGCATATGCCATCCGTAAGCAATGACGAAGCCAGGAAAGGGATAGCCGGCAAAAAATTTGTTATGGTGATTGATCTGTCAAGATGCAAAAATTTAAAAAAATGCCAAAGTGCCTGTAACCATGCGCACCATGTGCAGGAAGGCCAGAACTGGATAAAAATATACCCGATGCAGGATGCTGAAATGACAGCCCCTTACTGGCAACCAACCACCTGCATGCATTGTGATGAACCACCCTGCGTAAAGGTATGCCCGGTGGATGCTACGTTCAAACGCCAGGATGGTATTGTATTGATAGATAGTGACCGTTGTATTGGCTGCCGTTTTTGTATGGCTGCCTGCCCATATTCTACCCGGGTGTTCAACTGGGGAAAACCGGACCTGCCGGAAGATGTGGCGAACCAGGATTATAATGCTGAAACCAGTACGCCGCCGAAAAAGGGAACCGTGAGTAAATGCGATTTCTGCCCCGATATGACCCGTATGGGCATGTTGCCACACTGCGTTTCTGCCTGCCCAAATGGAGTGTATTTCTTTGGGGATATGTATGAAGATTCTGTTACCAATGGGTCAGAAACATTTCGTTTCAGCGACCTGGTTAAAGATAAAGCGGGTTATCGACTGATGGAAGACCTGGGAACAAAACCAAGTGTGTATTATTTGCCTCCTGTAAACCGGAATTTTAAATTTGAAGATGGCCTTACAAAAGAAGAGCCTGCCGAAAAAAAATCTTAAACTAATATCGTGGAAAAGCTGCAAAAATTCTCTCCTGAAAAAATCACCAGTGATTTGCTGCCACAAAAATTTGGCCGCAGGGGAATGATATGGACTACTATTTTGGTGGTCATCTGTTGTATCGGCGCATTCGCCTATATCAAACAATTAAGAGAAGGGTTGGTTGTTACCAACATGGGGGATTATGTTTCGTGGGGAATTTATATTTCGAACTTTGTTTTCTTTGTTGCCATCAGCCTGGTGGGGTCCCTGATCACCGCCATTTTCCGGCTGGCCAATGTGCCCTGGCGTACACCACTGACACGGATATCCGAAATCATCGCGGTATCAGCCATCACGTTCGCCTCCCTGATCATTATTGTGGATATGGGACGACCTGAGCGCCTGGTATACCTGTTTACACACGGCCGCATACAGTCGCCCATCATGTGGGATGTGATCGTGATCAGTACCTATTTCTGTATCAGCCTGCTGTTGTTATACATTACGTTGCTGCCGGATATCAAGATGATGATCGCTGCAAAAGATAAGCTGGGCAAGCCTTTTTCCAAATTGTACCGCTGGCTCGGTACATTCTGGAAAGGAACAGCCGCACAGGAGAAGATCAGGAATAAATCCATTACTATAATTTGTATTGTAACTATCCCGGTGGCATTTTGTATCCATACGGTTACCTCCTGGTTATTTGCAACCACGTATCGCCCGGGATGGGACAGTACCAACTTCGGCGCTTATTTTGTTTCGGGAGCCTTTTTAGTGGGAGCCGGCGCCGTGGTGGTGGCCATGTATGTTTTTCGCCGGGTATATAAACTGGAACATTATATTACCGAAATGCACTTCGATAAAATGGGAAAAATTTTGGTGATGCTGGCACTGTTGTATTTGTATTTTAATGTAAATGAATACCTGGTACCCGCCTTTAAAATGAGAAAACCCGAAGAGGCACATTTGACCGGGCTATTTGCGGGCGAATTTGCGCCCCTGTTTTGGTTTGCTATTTTGGTAGGGATGATCATTCCTATATTAATTGTAGTGTTTCCCAAAGGACGAAAGCCCAATGCGATGTTCGTGGCTGGCGTAATGGTAGTGGTGGGCGCATGGTTTAAGCGTTACCTGATTGTTACCCCCACCTTACTGCAACCGTTTTTGCCAAAATACGATGCTCCGGCAAGGTACAGCCATTACTTTCCCAGTTGGGAAGAATGGGCAATTACCGCGGGTTCTCTGGCAGGCGTCTTACTGATCATTACATTTTTTGCACGAGTGTTTCCCATCATATCAATTTATAAAACAATAACCGACCAAAATGAAACCGAACAATCATCATAAACTGTTTATCATCATGTTGTTCTTGTTTGGGACAGCAGTCAGTAAAATAAATGCACAGGACTCCACAGCATCTACAACAGTACTGAGTGTACGCTATTTCCTGCCGGAAAATAAGATACCATACGTAGACGTAAGTACGAAAAAGAAAGTGGGAAGAAAATTTGAACCGGTAAAGGGAATTCCGGTGAATGTTTATTTCAGCGAAGCGGCAGAAAAAAATTTACTTGGCAAAATAATTACCGGCATTGACGGAGAAGGCAGGGTGGCTTTACCGGCTTCCTTTAAAGCAACCTGGGATTCGCTCAACGAATTTAAATTCGTTGCCGTGTCGGATTCATCCGCCGGGGTGGAATCATTAAGCGGCGATGTGACCATTAAAAAAGCCATCCTGGTCATTGACACAACATCAACAGAAGGAATAAGAACAGTGACTGCACAATTGAAAGAAAAAAATGGAAATGAGTGGGTGGCGGTTAAAGAAATTGAAATGAAGCTCGGGATAAAACGCAGGCTGGGCAATTTAACGGTTGGGGATGCAGAAACCTATACATCCGATTCAACCGGAATGGCAAGTGCCGAGTTTAAACGGGATTCCATGCCCGGGGATGAAAAGGGGAATCTTATACTGGTAGCAAGGGTGGAAGATAATGATAACTATGGCAATTTGGTAGTTGAAAAATCAGTGCCCTGGGGAAAATCTGTACAGGCAGAAACTCATTTCTGGCACCGGACACTTTGGTCAACCGGCAACAGGGCGCCTTTATGGTTGCTGTTTATAGCTTATTCTATCGTCATTGGTGTATGGGGAACAATCATTTTTCTGGTACTGCAAATTGTCAAAATAAAAAAACTGGGTGCTACAGGATAGTTGAAACAATCCTTACTAAATCGATGGACAATTCTATATTATCATTGCTGGAAAAATATGATGTACCCACACCCCGGTACACCAGTTATCCAACTGTTCCATACTGGGATTTTTTGACTATTGACGAAAGCAAATGGAAGCAATCTGTAATCAATACTTTCAATTCAGAAAATGGGGAATTGTGCATTTATATTCATCTGCCTTTTTGCGAAAACCTTTGCACCTTTTGTGCCTGCAATAAACGTATCACTAAAAATCACAGTGTTGAAGATCCATATATCCGCTCGGTTTTAAAAGAGTGGCAAATGTATCGTGCCTTATTACCTGCTTCTCCAATAATCAAAGAAATTCATTTGGGAGGAGGAACACCTACTTTTTTCAGCCCGGATAACCTTGTTCATCTCATTAATGAAATTACAGCTAACGCAATTGTAAGCGACAATTATGAATTCAGTATTGAAGTGCATCCAAATTATACAACAGAAGAGCATCTTAAAAAGCTTTCAGAAATCGGCTTTAACAGGGTTAGTATAGGTGTGCAGGACTTTGATCCTAAAATACAATTTGTAATTAACAGGATTCAATCATTTGAAAAAACACGAGAAGTATTTGAATGGGCAAGAAAATATAATTACAGCAGCATTAATATTGACTTAATATATGGTCTTCCACATCAAACCGTAAATAGTGTTGTGCATACTATTAATCTCATTAAAAGCCTTATGCCTGACCGCATTGCGTTTTATTCATATGCCCACGTTCCCTGGAAAAGCAAAGCCCAGCGACGGTATACAGATGATGATCTGCCAGCTACATCTGAAAAATGGCACATTTATAATAAGGGCAAAAGCATGCTTGAGGAAGCCGGGTTTAAAAGTATAGGCATGGATCATTTTGCAATGTCAAATGATAAATTATTTGTTGCAGCAGCAAATGGCAGCTTGCATAGGAATTTTATGGGTTATACTACGACACAATCAAAACTAATAATTGGTCTTGGCGCTTCAGCTATAAGTGCTACTCAAAATGCTTTTGCACAAAATGAAAAAGTAGCAGAAACTTACCAAAATAAAATTGACTTAGGAATTTTGCCATTAGTAAATGGTCATTTACTCAATGAAGAAGATCTGATTATTCATAATCACATTCATGAATTAATGTGTCTGAATAAAACCACGTTAAATACAAAATTGTTTGATCCGGATTTTTTAACAGCAGCGCTTTCAAAACTCAAGTCCTTAGAAGCAGATGGTTTAGTAAAAGTGGATGGAGATGCTATAAATGTTACTACAAAAGGTAATTTATTTATACGAAATATATGTGC
>JADGPX010000184.1 GCA_017882215.1 Chitinophagaceae bacterium
CAATGGCGCTTCAAATACCACATACATCGCCAATTGATGGCAACGGGTTCCCTGGCTCATTGGCATGGAGTTGTTTGGTCTGAAACCGCTTTTGGTAGCATTACGCATAGCACCGGGTGTGTAATCCATTGGGCCTGCAACCATTCGTATGAAGGGTATGGTAACATCGTAACGTGGCACATCATCATTGGGTGTCCACTTCACATTTTCCATTCCTTTTACTCCTTCAATATTTACAACATTGGGATAAGTTCTTTGCAAACCTGTCGGCTTAAACATGCCGTGATAGTCAATGATCAATTTATAATCTGACGCTTTTTTGGCAATGTCATATAACGATGTTACCATTTTCTGATCGTCCCTATCCATAAAATCTATCTTAAAGCCTTTTACACCCATCGCTGCATATTTAGAAAATGCTTCTTCCATTTTTTGGTCAACAGCATACCAACTTGCCCATAAGATAACATCCACATTTTTCTGTTTGCCATAGTCAATTATTTCCTTCAAATTAATTTTTGGGGACACATCCATTAAATCCAGATTATTGCTCCACCCTTCATCCATTATTATATATTCTAACTTGTTGGCAGATGCAAAATCAATATAATATTTGTAGGTCTCTGTATTAATGCCTGCATTAAAATCAACATGGCTGATGTTCCAGTCGTTCCACCAATCCCACGCTACTTTGCCTGGTTTTATCCATGATGCATCGGCTGTACGGGATGGTGAAGCTAATTTTTGCACCATATCGTTATTGGCTAAGGATGCATCATTATCGCTGATCACAACTGCACGCCAGGGGAAATTGCGTATGCCATTTACCTTGGCAATATAGTCTGCCCTCTTTGTAACCATGGTATTTAACTTACTGTAACCTCCCTGGGTTTCAGCCAATGGATAAGGCGCATATACTCCATTGAAACCTTTATCTGTTGCTGCGTTTACTGTAAGAAACATTCCGGGATAATCTTCGAGATCTGCTTCGAGCAATACCACTTTTTTTTGATTACCCAAATCTATAAGTACCGGTAAAAAACCAAGGGTATCTTTTGAAAATTGCGAAATATTGATTTCATTGTACAATGCTTCGAATGACTGGATATATTGTTCTGTGCCCCGTAAATCTCTTACGAAAGGAATAAAGCATTTGTAATCTTTGTCGAAATTAAAGTTAGCTTCTTCGTTTACTATGGTTATCTGCCCTTTAATTTTAGTAAAAAACCGATAAGCAACACCGTCATTATAAGCACGGAAAATGATACCATAATCACCTTTACAATTTAAAGAAAGTTGATTGTACACATTTGGGATGATTGCTTTTTTGTAATTGATTGCGGCAATAGTAGTATTTACTTTTTCAGTTTTGGCTGAAATAATTGCAGCCTTGTTACCCAACACTTCACCTGTTTGCAATTGTAACGATAGGGTAGAAGGGGATATCACCGGTTGTGTTTTAAACATAACAGACCATTCCAATTTATTCCCCGCTTCGATCTTTAAAACAACGTTTCCGTCAGGAGATAATAACTGGTAAGTTTTATTTTTTTGAGCCATTGATCCCAATGAGAACAATAGAGACCATAACATCAACTTAATCCGTATAAATTTCATTTTTTATTTTTTTGAAGGTTTATTTTTCTGATACCGATGGCCTTAAATTAACTTTTACAGATTTAATTTTAAACATCCCAGGCTTTAGTTTATTGGATGCTGCCGTAATGATAATGTCTCCTTCATCTGCAGTTGCCTGAACAATTACTTGTGCCAACCCATTGAATAAATTTCTTTTCCATGGAGTAGACGGGGTAACTATTTGTAAAAGGCCGGGGTTTGTGTTTATGTTGTCCCACGATTGCTTTTTAAGCAATGGCGTAGCTGCAATAGCAATGATATTGCGGCCTTTACGAAGTTGCGAAGCTTGTAGTTGAAATTCATTGCCATGCTGGTTTTCTTCTAAATTCAATCCTATTTCTTTTCCATTGATGTAAATGGATTGTTGTTTTCCAATACTGTTATAAAACAAAGTGATTGTCTCATTTCCTTTTAATTCTGGCATCATAAATCTTCCCCGGTAAACTAATGCTTTTACCGTGTCCCCGTATTTTTGAGTACGCTCATCTTTAAAAGCGGGCTGCCAGTTTGCATCATCATAATCATATATGGTTTCGGTCCGGTTCAATATATCATCTACCGGTTTTTCTTTTAAGTTTTCAATATTTACAACATCAATGCGAGGCAAATATTTATCCGCTTCCAGCGAAGTAGGGTCGCCATTACCAACGCCAATTATTTTGGCAGGGCCCTGAACTGAAAAAGTTATTTCATTATCAGCAGTTGGTACATGCAGGTTATCCTTATCAATTACTTCAACAGTAATAACAGATATGTCCTCTTTATTCGCTTTAATAGTTGTTTGGTTTGCACTAAGCTGAATGGCAGATACATCGTTTGTTGTCTGCACTTTATCTGTTACAGTTTGAATGCCGTTCTTATAACCGATAGCTTCTAATTTTCCCGGTTTGTATATTACTTTCCATTCCAAATGAGAATTCTGTTGCATTTTCTTTTTGCCAAGGCTTTTTTTATTGAGAAATAATTCCACCTCATCACAATTGCTGTAGGCCCACACATCTATTTCCTGTCCTTCTTTTCCGGCCCAGTTCCAGTGTGGTAAAATATGCACTGTTGGTCTATCCATCCACCATGATCTGAGATAATAAACATCATCTTTAGGAAAGCCGCATTGATCCATCATGCCAAAATAAGAAGCGATAGAAGGCCAGCCGAAAGGCGTAGGCTCACCGCGGTAATCAAAGCCAGTCCAAATAAACATTCCTGCTAAATAAGGACGCTCCGCATAATACTTCCAGCCTTGCTCTATACTCAAAGAACCCGTTGGGCGCTGGGGTACATCGTATGCCGCCCGGAAGTGCTTTTCTTTATCGTCAAAATAAATACCACGTGTTGCTACGGTTGAGCCTTCCTCTGTTCCCCAACTGGGCTGCGCAGGAAATTTTTTATGATGTTCGTCCGTATTTTTATTAGCAACATAGTTATATCCCATCAACTCTATGGTGGTTGAAATACCCAGGCTCAGGCCACCACTAAAAGCCACTGTAACAGGTCTTGTGGTATCAAGCGTTTTTACATAGTCCTGCATGGTAGATGCGATTCTTGCACCCACTACACTGTTCTCTATAGCCCATTCTTCATTGCCTATACTCCAACTGATGATGGAAGGATGATTCCTGTCACGCAACATCATTTTTTTTAACTCTCCTAAATGATATTGGGTAATGCCCATCAAACGGGTTTCATCAATCACCAACATTCCCAACCTGTCACAGGCATCCAGCAACTCAGGCGTTGGCGGATTATGGGAACAACGATAAGCATTGCTGCCCATTGCCTTTAATGCAGCAATACGATAATCCTGCAAGGCATCGGGCATTGCAGTACCCACACCTGCATGGTCCTGGTGATTGTTGGTTCCTTTTATCTTTACGTGTTTTCCATTCAAAAAAAAACCTTCGTTCGCATCGAACCTGATGGTGCGGATACCAAAGGTTGTCGTGTATGTATCCACTACTTTATCACCTTCCATTACTGTGGTTAAAAGCTTATATAAATAAGGTATTTCAAGGTCCCAAAGCTTAGGATTCTGCAGTTTGATTTTGGCTGTAAATTCTTGTACTTCAAAAGGCTTCAGCGTAAGATTGTTTTGCGATTCTTTTGCAAGAACTTTTCCTTCAGCATCTATTACTGATTGTACAATATCAAATGTTCCGGATGCCTTTGCATCGTTTCGCAATGTAGTACCAGCAGAGATTTCGGCATTGTTACTGTCAACCTTTGTTGTTACAAAACTGCCATCAGTATTTACATGTAAAGGGTTTGTTTTATTGAGCCATATATGGCGATAAATACCAGCGCCTTCATAGAACCAACCTTCTTCCATGGCGGCATCCACACGAACGGCTACCACATTCTCGCCACCGTAATTAAGGTAGTCGGTAATATCATATTCAAAACCTAAATAACCACTCGGTTCCGTACCGAGATAATGGCCATTTACCCAAACAATACTATTACGAAAGACCCCATCAAAAGCAATACTGATACGGCGGCCAAGATCCGAGGATGGAATAGAGAATGATTTGCGGTACCAACCCACACTTGCCTCAGGGAAGTTTCTGCCAATCGCCTTGAAACCATGACTGAAGCTTGCTTTACTGTCAAAGGGCAGTTCCACCGCCCAATCATGTGGCATGTCTAATTTACGCCATGCCTTGTCATCGAACCTGGCTGCTGCTGCACCATCGCCATAGCCGGCTTTAGCGAAGTAAGAAAAGTAGGAAGTTCCATTATTAAAATCTTTTTTGGTATCGTAAGGATGACCAAAAGCAAAACGCCATCCGAAATCCATTAACAGATGTTCCCTGCCTTCGGGTAATGATTGTGCCTTAGCAATTATTGCTGTAAACAACATCATCAATACAACAATTTGCAGTTTCTTTTTTAGCAACTTCATACTCTAATTATTTACAGATACTTCTTTTGATATTCATTTGTTTTGATTCAAAACAGGCATTATTTATCAATCAATATATATTGCACAGCCCTTGCAGGCAACGTAATTTTCATGTCGTTTTCAAAAGATGACGACCATGCTTTTATACTTTCAAAATCATCCGGACCACCCGCAGGTAAAGAAGACTCAACACCATTAATCAATACTTTTTGAGAGAATAGTCCATTGTCGTTTCCACCCGTTAAAGTATAGCCATAAAAATTTCCTTTATTTTTTTGATGATTGAAATGGATACTGATTGTTTTATCACTTGTATCTTTATTAATCAGTACCAATCCTTTCTTTCCATCACTGAAAGAAGAAGCATACACAAGTACACTTTCATCACTTGATGAACCAGTAATTATTTTATCACCAAAAAATTTCTGAAAATAATACATGTAATAATACACAGGCCTTGCACTCCATTTGGGCATGTTGGGTTCGTCGCCTTTGTTAAACATGCCATGATCGTTGCCATTGGCGTAACCATTGGCTAAATCCCAACGGCAAGCCATACCATATTTATTTTTTGCCAATTCGCCCAACACAATAGCAGCGTGCATTCCATTGATATAAGATGTTTGTTGTTTAGAGCCTTCGGCAAAAATGTTCCACTCGGTTAAGGCTATAGGCTTCAATAAAACGTTGTTCCGTTCTGTTATGTCCTTCATGTACTGCATCATTTTATTGGTAACAGTTGTTGCAGTGGCAAGGATTACTTCAGGTGTTGAGTTTTGATTATATTGTGTGTAATAACTATGAATGATAAAAAAGTCGGCGGTATTTTTTGCAGATTTGAAGAACCCGCTGTTCCAGTTTCTGTCAACATCTGTATCCCATTTATTGGTCTTAGGCAATTCAATTATCGTTGCACCAACATGAATTTCAGCACCTCTTTCTTTGGCTGCAGCGTGCATTGAATCGCTAAAAACTTTGAATATTTTTCCATACAATTCGTCACTTGTTATTTCGGGCTGACCATCTTTGTTTTTGCTTACATCAATTTTGTAACCTGCCTGCCAGGTGCCATAATCTTCATTGCCCACTTCCCAAAATTTTGTTCTGCCTTTATCGTAACGCACCCAGTTAGCAGCATAATGTGCAGCAGTTGCAATAGGGTTGTTACTTGTGCCATAACGTGCATATCCTGCATTTACGCAGATAGTGCCTGTGCTGTTGGTTTGTTGTAATAATTTATAATAATTTTCGAGCGATAAACTGTTTGGGTTATCATTTCTTCCCACCCAAATACGTTCAGGTTTTGGTTTGCGTTTATCGCCATACAAAATAGTATCCGGCACATCAGCAGGTTTGTGATTGGGGAATGCATCCCAGAAATAAGTATTGCTGATATTGCCGCCCGGAAAGCGAAGTATATTAGGTGACAAAGTTTGAATTTGTTCTAATAATTTAGACTCGGTAACAATCTGTGTCATGTAAGGATTGGTATTGTTGCCAAACAAATATTTAGA
>JADGPX010000022.1 GCA_017882215.1 Chitinophagaceae bacterium
CTTTTTTAGGCGCTTCTCTTTTTACAAAAGGCTGTGTGCCTTTAGGTCTTGCTTTTTTGTGACTCTCCTGGCGCTTTGCAAATTCCTGCTCATGCTCTCCGCTCCACTTGGTAAATTTTTCCATTGCAGTTGCTTCATCAAACAAGCCGAGGGTAACACCACGCAATAAATGCTTAAGGAACAGAACTCCTTTAAAGCTTAATATTCTGCGTACAGTATCAGTTGGCTGTGCACCTTTGTGCAGCCAATCCAATGCTTTTTGCCTGTCGATCTGAATGGTAGCAGGAAATGTTAGGGGATTATAAGAGCCTAATTTCTGGATGAATTTACCATCACGGGGGCTACGTCCGTCTGCAACTACTATAAAGTAAAATGGTCTCTTCTTTGAGCCATGGCGTTGCAATCTCATTTTTACAGCCATAAAAAATAGAAATTTTTTTTGGGTTGTTAATAAATTTAGTTTCTAAAGGACAGCGAAGATAAGGAGTGGAAGTACAAAATCCAAATGAAAAAAGTAAAATTATCTTTTGCCCAATCCTGCCAGTCTGCTCATAGGCATTTTGTTCATCATTTTCATCATATCCTTCATCTGTTCAAATTGTTTTATAAATGCGTTTAACTCGGCAATATCTTTACCACTGCCTTTAGCAATTCGCTGCTTACGGCCCGGATTTATAATGTCAGGATTTCTGCGTTCTTCTAACGTCATGGAGTTTATCATTGCCTCAATGCCTTTAAAAGCATCGTCGTTAATATCAATATCTTTTATTTGCTTACCTACCCCGGGTATCATACCCATCAGGTCTTTCAGATTACCCATTTTTTTAATTTGCAGCAGCTGGATCTTAAAATCTTCAAAATCAAACTGGTTTTTACGAATCCTTTTCTCCAGTTTCTTTGCCTGTTCTTCATCAAACTGCTCCTGTGCTTTTTCTACCAGGCTCACAATATCACCCATGCCGAGTATCCTCTGCGCCATACGTTCAGGATAAAAAATATCCAGCGTATCCATTTTCTCGCCACTGCTTACAAACTTTATGGGTTTGGTAACTGTATATTTAATAGATATGGCAGCACCGCCTCTTGTATCACCATCCAGTTTGGTTAACACAACACCTGTGAAATCTAACCTGCGATTAAATTCAGCTGCTGTATTCACTGCATCCTGACCCGTCATACTATCTACCACAAATAAAATTTCCTGCGGATTAACGGCTGCCTTAATGTTAGCAACTTCGGTCATCATTACTTCATCAACTGCTAAACGACCAGCAGTATCTATGATTAGCACATTTTTATTTTTAGACTTAGCTTCTTTAATCGCATTTTGCACGATAGCGACAACATCTTTATTTTCAGGCTCGCTGTACACATCTACATTAACCTGTTCTCCTAAAATTTTTAATTGATCAATTGCAGCAGGACGATAAATATCTGCAGCAACCAGCAATGGAGATTTTCCTTTTTTTGTTTTGAGATAATTAGCCAGCTTACCGCTGAAAGTTGTTTTACCACTACCTTGCAAGCCTGCTATTAAAATGATTGTGGGATTGCCTTTCAGGTCAAGATCACTTTCGGTTCCGCCCATTAGTTCAGCCAGCTCGTCCTTTACAATTTTCACCATCAATTGCCCTGGGCTTATGGCATTCATAACTTTTTCGCCAGTGGCTTTTTCTTTAACCGAATCAGTGAACTCTTTGGCGATCTTATAGTTCACATCTGCATCAACTAATGCACGGCGAATTTCTTTTAATGTGGAAGCAATATTTAACTCTGTAATTCTACCCTGACCTTTCAGGTTTTTAAAGGCGGAATCTAATTTATCACTTAATGATTCAAACATGATCTATGTAAAATTTGAAATTTGAATTAAACAATCTTACTTACCCCCCTCCAGGGGATGGGGGTAAATAAAAAAGTGAATATAACTAATGTCATATTCACTTTAAATATGTGAAGCAAAATTAAGAAATCTTATGTTTTAAAGTTTTAAATTTTTTGAAACTACTTTAGAATCTCTAATCGATTAATGATTAATTCCCCTTCGGGGTTAGGGGCTTTATCCCATATATTCTCTTAGCATATTACACCTTGTGGCTGATCTGAGTTTTATTAATGCCTTGTCTTTTATTTGTCTTACTCTTTCTCTTGTTAAATGAAAATGATCGCCAATATCTTCAAGGCTCATAGGATGATCAATTCCAATTCCAAAGAAATAACGGATCACATCTTTTTGCCTTTCGGTTAAAGCGCTTAATGAGCGGTCAATTTCTTTTTTCAGGGATTCTTTAAATTCTATTTTCAGATCGCTGCTGTCAGCATTGGGATTGCGCAAAATATCAATCAGTGTATTTTCTTCACCCTCACTTAAAGGAGAATCCATACTAAGATGGCGGCTTGCTACACTTAATGTTGCAGCCACTTCTTCTGTATCTATATCTAAGTAAAAAGCTAATTCCTCATGAGTCGGTTCTCTTTCAAATTCCTGTTCCAATTGTGAATATGCCCTGCTTATGCGGTTTGTTAATCCAACTTTATTTAAGGGAAGGCGAACAATTCTTGCCTGCTCAGCCAATGCCTGTAAAATGCTTTGACGTATCCACCAAACACCGTAAGAAATAAATTTAAATCCACGGGTTTCATCAAAGCGTTGTGCTGCTTTTATCAAACCAAGATTTCCTTCATTGATAAGATCAGGTAAAGTAAGCCCCTGGCTTTGATATTGCTTTGCAACAGAAACTACGAAACGTAAATTGGCTTTGGTTAATCTGTCTAAAGCCTTTTGGTCTCCCTGTTTAATGAGAACTGCAAGCTTTACTTCTTCTTCCGGTGTTATTAGATCTACTTTTCCGATTTCCTGGAGATACTTTTCCAAACTCTGGCTTTCACGATTAGTGATAGATTTTGAGATCTTGAGCTGGCGCATACTCATAAGCTGGTATTTATTGGTTTAAAGAAAAATAATTGGACAACTCTGTGGTTAACACTTTGTTAATAATCGCACATGTAACGTAAATTATAGCTTTTATAGTATGTAACAAAATTTTTATTTATTAATAAAACTGAAGTTCAGCATTTTGAACAAGGGGATTTTAATAAATATTTTTTACATCAGCTAAATAAAATTTTGTTTAGTTGATTTATTTTCTATTATTGCACATATACAACACAGATTATAAAGATGAGTAAGAAAGTTAAATTCACATTAGAATACCCTGTTAGATGCTCACCTGGGATATTATATGAATTTTTATCAAGCCCGACAGGCTTGCAGGAATGGTTTGCTGATAAGGTAGACGAAAAAGATGGACTGTATAGTTTTTCATGGAATGGTTCAGCAGAAGAGGCAGAGGTAATGGAAAGTGAAGAAAATAAATTTATCCGTTACCACTGGATAAATTCTCCCAAGGATGAATATTTTGAATTTAAAATAGATAAATCTGAAGTAACTAATCTCACTATTCTTACCATAACTGATTTTGCAGAAAAAAAGGAGATCAAAGACCAGAGCCAGCTTTGGGAAACTCAGATTAAAGATCTTTTTTACCGCCTGGGTAATTAATAGAAAGCAACTGCATTATTTTCCTGAAAGAATTTATTATAAACTCCTTTGCATTTTCCCATTCTGAAAGTGATATCTTTTTTGAGACCTTGAAAAAATCTTTTTTAATTATTGTTTCAAATTCATTCAACACAATTGTTGAGGCAGGTATGTAATTATCTTCTTCAAAATGATGCTGCCATTCATCTTCGCCTACACAAATAAAAAAATTATTTTTTTGTAAGAATGAAAGAAGCTCATGAGAGTTATGAATAAATTTTTGCTTATAAATTCCTGATAAATGCAGAGTGACACTAAAAAAATTTCCCCACCAAAATATTGTTCTTACTGCGAAAATATTTTCTTTATCAAAAAATGCGGGGTAATCCAATATAACATAAGGAAGATGTCTATAGTTTTCTCCTTTTGAAATTTTACCGTTTTGATTCTTATTTTTCTCAGGAAATAAATAATTGAACGACTCAGGTTCTGCGTTAATTAATTCATTGAGATCGCCAAACATACTATACACTTTTTTAATAATGCTGTGTTTGGCTAATATCCATTCTGAATTTTGCACTAACTCCATTTCCTGTGGTGAAAGCTGTATTTTTGCTATCGTTTCCATTTGTAAAAAGATACGTTTCGTATAAAGTTAAACATAGTTCTTCTGTGATTAAAAAGTTAGATAAACTGATTCTTAAAGCTTTTATTGGCCCGTTTATAGTTACATTTTTTATCACACTATTTGTTTTTGTGATGCAGATCCTCTGGAAGTATATTGATGATCTGGTTGGCAAGGGGCTCGATGTTATTACACTTACTAAGTTTATAATTTATGCCAGTGCAACATTGGTTACGCTTGCATTGCCCATTGCAATTTTGCTTTCTTCTATAATGACCTTTGGTAAGCTTGGAGAAAATTTTGAATTGGTTGCCATTAAATCTTCCGGAATTTCTTTACTAAGATTTATGCGACCGCTTTTTTTTGTAGCACTCATTTTATGTTTTATCGCTTTTCTCTTTGCTAATTATGTAATTCCTGTTGCTAATTTAAAATTTGCTGTGATCTATAATGACATTTACCGCAAGAGCCCGGCTTTCGACCTGAAAGAAGGTGTGTTTTACAATGGCTTCAAAGGCTATTCAATTAAAGTGGCTAAAAAAGAAAAAGATAAAACTACTTTGGGGGGTATTTTGATCTACGAACAGTCCAATGGTCCTCAGGATAATACAGTGATCTCTGAAAAAGGAGCAATGAAAATGAGTCCTGATAAAAAATTTCTTGAATTCAAATTACAAAATGGTTATCGCTATGAAGAAAAAGGTGATATAAACGGAGTAAATAACGAATTTGTAAGATTGAGTTTTAAAGAATATAATAAGTTGTTTGATCTTAGTCAGCTTGACATGCAATTTACACCCGACAGTCTTTATAAAAATAATTTCCAGATGCAAACATTGCGGCAGCTTGATAAAATTCTTGATTCAGTAAACAGGTACAAAGATTCTTTTTCCAGAAGAACACAATCAGAGTTAGCAGTTTATATCAATTATAATAAATTTAAAAACAGTTCACAACAAAATGTAAAAACAGAACAGCTTAATGTAAAAACATTCGATGAGCTGATACCTGATTCTTTAAAAGCTATCGTAAATCAAACTGCACTTAATGCAGTAAGCAGTTCACGAAACGTAATGCAAATTACAAGTGCAGACTTTGACAATAGCACCGGAAACATTCGCTCAATATTAACAGAATGGCACAGAAAATTTTCTTTATCAGTCGCCTGCCTGGTTTTACTTTTTATCGGCGCCCCATTAGGCTCTATTATTAGAAGGGGCGGGCTAGGCTTGCCAATTCTTGTAGCGCTCATCTTCTTCACTATTTTTCATTTGCTAAGTACGTTTGGTGAAAAATTAGTTCGGCAACAAACCTTAACACCCATGACTGGAATGTGGCTGCCTGTTATTGTACTATTTCCTATCGGTGTTTTTCTTACCTACAAAGCCACACAGGATTCGCAATTATTTAATAAAGAATCTTACTATATATTTCTTAAAAGAGCATCAGGCATTTTTAAAAAAGAAAAACAATTATCTTCTAACTAAAAAAAATTATATGTCACAACTTAATAAAACAGATCGCAGAGATTTTTTAAAAAACTCCGTGAAAGGTACGTTTGCTGTAAGCATAGGTGCCGGCGCATTAGGTTCATTCCTTGAATCCTGTTCATCAACCAAAAATGTTATAACATCTCCTTTTAAAACAGGATTTGATCAAAAGCCATTGCCATACAAATATGATGCATTGGAAAATGTGATTGATGCAACAACTATGGAGATTCATTACACAAAGCACGCAGCAGCATATTCAAAAAATTTAAAAGATGCGGTGCAGGCTGAAGGAATTGATGCTGCAAGATCGTTGGAGGATATTCTTGCAAATGTTTCAAAATATTCTGCAAAGGTTCGTAACAATGGCGGCGGGCATTATAATCATGAAATGTTTTGGCAAAGCATGCGTCCAAAACAAACTGATAATAAACCCGGAAAAAAATTATTGGAAGCGATTGAAAATAACTTCACTTCATTCGCAAACTTTAAAACACAATTTAGTGATGCAGGCAAGAATCGCTTTGGAAGCGGTTGGGCGTGGTTGTATGCAGATAAAAATAACAAGCTGCAAATTGGATCAACTCCAAACCAGGATAATCCTTTAATGAACCTAAGTGATATAAAAGGCTTTCCATTATTGGGTTTGGATGTTTGGGAACACGCCTATTACTTAAAGTATCAAAATAAAAGAGCAGATTATATTGAGAACTGGTGGAATGTGGTGAACTGGGATTATGTATGGCAGCGATATGCTGTATTTTTTAATGTGCCTGTGTAAACCGGGATTTATGGGATGATAAGATTAATAGGAAAAAAGATAATTAATAAGAATAATTCTTTATCCCAAAATTCCTATAAATCCCAATAATCACAGTTCAGATATAATAGACTCAGCCTTTGATTAGAGGCATCTTTAAAAATGATACAACTAAAACAAAGGCTGATGAATTGAAAAGCAATCTGAGGCAAATTTATAATAACAAAAGAGTTATCTCCAAAAAATATTTTAACTGGAACTGTTAATGTTAGATACAGTGCTTTTATTTTTCATTGTTTCTGCTTGCTTCTCAAAAAAACTTACTTTCGTGAGCAATAATTTTTCATCGAATTAAATTATCAGATCATGCAAACATGGAAAGATTACCAGGAAAAAAATAAGGATAGATTTTTAGAAGAGTTGCTGGAGTTGCTGAGAATTCCATCTATCAGTGCAAAAAAAGAACATAAACAAGACCTGATAAAATGTGCCGAAGCAGTTAAGCAACGTTTGCTGCAGGCAGGCGCTGATAAAGTTGATATTTATCCTACCGAAGGTCACCCAGTCGTTGTTGGCGAAAAAATAATTGATCCATCCAAACCAACTGTATTAGTGTATGGACATTATGATGTGCAGCCACCCGATCCGTTAGAACTCTGGCACAGCGGACCTTTTGAGCCAGTGATAAAAGACGGAAAAATTTTTGCAAGAGGCTCCTGCGATGATAAAGGACAGTTTTATATGCATATAAAAGCATTTGAAACTATGATGCAGACCAACACCATGGAAACCAACATAAAATTTATTATTGAAGGAGAAGAAGAAGTTGGCTCTCCGAATCTCGGAAAATTTGTTGCACAAAATAAAGAGTTGCTTAAAGCAGATGTGATATTGATAAGTGACACTGCAATGATAAGTCTGGAAAACCCAAGTATTGATATTGGTGTACGCGGCTTAAGTTATATTGAAGTAGAAGTTACCGGACCAAACCGCGACCTGCACAGTGGTGTGTATGGCGGAGCAGTTGCAAACCCTATCACAATTTTGGCTAAGATGATAGCAACATGCCATGATGAAAACAATCATGTAACAATACCGGGATTTTATGATGATGTTGTAGAAGTAACTGCTGAAGAAAGAAAACTAATGGCAGCAGCGCCTTACAATGACGAGGAATATAAAAAAGATCTTGGGGTAAAGGAATTGTGGGGAGAGAAAGGGTTTACCACCAATGAAAGAACAGGTATTCGTCCTACAATTGAGTTGAATGGAATTTGGGGAGGCTACCAGGATGAAGGCGCAAAAACTGTATTGCCATCAAAAGCAACTGCAAAAATTTCTGCAAGACTGGTTCCCAATCAATCCTCAGAAAAAATAACAAAAATGCTGCTGGATTATTTTAAAAAGATTGCACCGGCAAATGTTATCGTAAAGGCATTTGAGCATCATGGCGGCGAACCTTATATGACGCCGATTGACAGCAAAGCATACCAGGCTGCGGCAAAAGCAATGGAAACAACCTTTGGTAAAAAGCCAATTCCTGTACGTGGCGGTGGAAGTATTCCTATCTGTTTTTTGTTCGAAAAAGAATTGGGTATTAAAGTGGTGTTTCTCGGCTTTGGTTTAGACAGTGATAACCTGCACAGCCCTAACGAAAAATTCGATCTTGCTAATTTTTATAAAGGCATAGAAACAATACCATACTTCCATAAATATTTTGCAGAGATGAAGTAAGAAATATTTTTTGTTACACAATTACCAGATCTTGGTACAATAATAGCTCGCTATTAAAAAAAATTATTCAGTATGGATATTATTATACAATCACTCGGTTTTAAAGCCAGTGATCATCTGGAAGGGTTTATTCGTGAAAAACTTAATAGAGTATTGCTCCAAAGTGATACAGTGATAAGAGCCAATGTTACTTTATATGCCGGCTCAGAATCTAACCCGGAAAATAATGTATGTGAGATACGGCTTGAAGTTCCGGGCAACGATCATTTTGTAAAAAAGAGCAGTGATGTGTTTGAAAAAGCCATCGCAGAATGTATTGATGCATTACAAAAAATCATTCGCAGAACCAGGGATAAACAAATAAGCAGCAGGCATGCTGAATCTGAACTTCCGGAATAAAGTTGCTGATCAGCAAAAAAAATTAAAACTTAGGACAGGGAACATTTTTGCCATTAGCAGGCTTTTTGATGTAGATCAATGAAAGCTCCATACCACCGCGGCTTTGAGAGCCTGCTTTTAAACTGGAAATATTAATATCATAGCTGGCGCCGATACGCATGCCGCCAAATTCCAAACCTAAGTAAGGAATAACAGCATCATTCCATCTCATCCACAGCCCTCCATAAACGTTGGTAGGATTTCTCTCATCATTATTTAAAGCAGATGCAATAGCGCCACCGAATGTTGTTTCGGTTGATTTACCCTGTACCTGGTAAATGCCGCTGGTATGCAATGTGAGATTATCAGAAACAGGAAAATATCCTCCTGCACTTATTGTAGTACGGGCAGCAATATTCCAGTTGCCGCCTTTAAAACTTTCTTTCGGACGGTTGATATGATACATGGATGCGCCAAAGTAAAAATTATTTTTATCCGTCGTTGATACAGTATAAATCAGACCCGCATTCACATCAAAATAATTAATATTTAAGTCGTTGCTATTATATACTTCCTGGGTTACACCCGTAAATCCAAAGGGTGTTAACATATCTTCATAATAAAGTTTACTATTGTCCAGCCTTTTTTGGCCGTACATACCCTGAAACCCAAGCCCTATCTGGCTATACCCATCTTCATTTAAAGCTTTATGATATGCTGTTGAAATGCCGATGTAATTATTAGTTAACACCCCACCACCTGCCTTGTCAGTTAATGCAATAATCCCAACACCCCATGTATCATTTTCAGGAATTATTTTATTAAGTATTGAAAAATCCACACTTAAAGTAGAAGTAGTATACACATTATTAAAGGCAGGCCATTGATTGCGGTAATTTCCTGCTGCTCTAAGTGTGCCATCAAACTTACCTGTTAATGCAGGATTTAATGTTAGCGGTGATGCAAAGAATTGAGAAAAATGCGGATCCTGTGCATCGGCATTAAATATAAAACCTAAAACAACAATAATGACAGAGGCAATTTTTTTCATTCTAAAAAATTTCAGAATCTTAAAGATAAGTTTTTTATTGTTTTATTTGGAGGGAATGAGCAGCTAAATAAATGACAATTTTTTTGAATGAAGGGCTGCTTTAGATAGGTCATTGATCATTAGTCAATAGTCAATGGTCAATAAGTCAATAATAAATTTACAATTATCCAATGCTTAATGACAAATGACCCAATGACCCAATGACTTAATGACTTAATGACTCATTGACTATTTAGAGGTTTCACATTTGAACTTTTACGCCATAAGCCAGATCGCCGGCATCGCCTAAGCCCGGTACAATATAACCTTTGGCGGTTAATTCATCATCAATATCTCCACACCAGATAGTTGCTTTAGGTTCTGCTCTTAAAACATATTCAATGCCAACCGTGCATGCAATTGCACAGACAAAATGTATTTCCGAAGGGCTGCCCTCTTCACGAATGAACTGAATTGTTTTTACCAATGATGCGCCTGTTGCCAGCATCGGATCTGAAATAATAACAACACGGTTTTCCATCTCCGGGCAACTGATATAATCCAAACTTATTTCAAAACTGCCATCGGGATTGTGTTTGCGGTAAGCGCTGATAAATGCATTATCAGCTTTATCAAAATAATTAAGTAAGCCCTGGTGCATAGGCAATCCTGCTCTTAATATAGTTGCCAATACAGGTTGTTTCTCTAAAACCTTACACGAAGAAGTACCTAATGGTGTTGTTATATCTTTCTCTACCCATAATAATTTTTTACTTATTTCATAAGCAGCAACTTCACCAATCCTTTCAAGATTGCAACGGAAGCGTAAGCGGTCATCCTGTACGTCAACATCTCTTAATTCACTTATCCAGTTACTTACCAAAGAATGTTCTTCGCTGAGATTGATAACCATTATAAATTATTAAAGTGATTTTTCCGCACAACCTGCGAAGATTTAAAGTTATAAATTTGAACCACCCAACATCTTCGCCTTACACAAAAATATATTTTTTATAAGTAAGGCAGATAAATCAGAATTATGGTATATAAAGTAATAGGATTAATGAGCGGAAGCTCGCTTGATGGACTGGATATTGCTTTTGTACATCTGCAGGAAAATGGCGGAAAGTGGGGCTACGAAATATTACATGCAGATTGTTATGAATACGACAGCACATGGATAGCAAGATTAAAAAATGCTATTGACCTGAATGCATTGGATTATCAATTGCTGCATACTGAATACGGGCATTATCTCGGCAAACAGGTAAATGTTTTTATAGAGAAAAATAATCTGCATCACCAGGTTAGTTTAATTTCTTCTCACGGGCATACCACTTTTCATGTACCGGAAAAATTAATGACAGCACAGCTTGGCGATGGCGCTGCAATAGCTGCTGAAACACAGTTGCCTGTGGTTACTGACCTGAGAGCAATGGATGTGGCTTTTGGCGGACAGGGAGCGCCGATTGTTCCCATCGGCGAAAAATTATTGCTGGGTGATTATACTTATTTTTTAAACCTCGGTGGTATTGCAAACATATCAGCAAATATTAATGACAGGTTTCTCGCCTTTGACGTTTGTGCTGCCAATCGTGTATTAAATATGCTTGCAGAAGAAAAAGGGTTTGTATTTGATGATGATGGCAAAATTGCTGCTGCAGGAAATATTAATAATGATCTTTTGCAAAAATTAAATAAGCTGGAATATTATAAGCGTCCGCATCCTAAATCATTAGCAAACGATTTTGGTATTGAAACTGTATTTCCCATCATTAAGCAATCATCATTAAGCATTGAAGATGCAATGAGAACCTATGTTGAGCATATTGTTGTTCAAATAAAAAATTCAATACAAAGCATAACTAGAAACCACCAACTACCAACTACAAACTACAAACTCCTGGCTACCGGTGGCGGTGCATTTAATACTTTTTTAATAAACAGATTGAAAGAGGTTTTGCAAGAGATCAATATAGAAATATTTATTCCTGATGAAAACTTAATAAAATATAAAGAAGCGCTGATAATGGCTCTGATGGGCGCTTTGCGGTGGAGAGAGGAATATAATGTTCTTGCCTCTGTTACCGGAGCAAAACGCAACAGCATAGGCGGCGCCTTGTGGTTAGGAGCAGAAGCATAAGTTGTCTGAACCATGACCTGCCTACCGGCAGGAAGGTTTATGGCCTGCCCGACTATGTCATTCAGGCGGGGATTTAGAAGATTAATGAGATAATAGCTTTCTTTATTTTAACTTTCTTTATTAATATTAACAGCATGGGTTGTTTAATTTTAATTTGATTATTTTCTTTTTGTAAAAAACTATCATCAATGAAAAAAATTGCGGTAATTATTTCTGCTTCGATCATTTTGTTATCATGCAATAACAGCGATACCAAAAAAGCTGCAAAAGAAAAAGACAGCTATGAAGCAACCAGGGAAAGTTTGCAGGATAAAGAGACAAAAAATCCTCAGAATTTTTTAACTGTTTCAGGACATGACCGCCACAACATTCTTGGGCAAACAGTTGTTAAAGGAACGGTTACCAATAAAGCAACAGTTGCTTCTTATAAAGATGTAGATGTAAAATTAGATTTCTACAGTAAGACAGGCACATTGCTGGAAACTGATAAAGAAACAGTGTTTGAAATTATTGGTCCGGGACAATCAAAGAATTTTAAGACAAAATATTTTGCACCCAAAGGCACTGACAGCGTTGCGTTGGCTGTTACAGGTGCAAAGGTTGTAGAGAAATAATTTCTTACGAAACGAATTCAAACCTATCTCCATCAAACAAACCCAGATCACTCAATTTTAAATGTGGAATAACCAGTAAAGCCATAAAAGATAAGGTCATAAATGGCGCTGATAATTTTGATCCCAGTTCCTTTGCTGCTTTATCAATAGCTGTATATAGTTCAGCAACTTTATAACCATCTTCATTACTCATCAAACCCGCTACAGGTAAAGGGAGAAGAAGCTCTCCCCTCTCCACTTGTGGAGAGGGGCTGGGGGTGAGGGAAATCCCTCCCCTATTCTTAATTATTAAATTCACTGCTCTGCAAATGCTTTCGTCATCAACCCCTACTGCAATTATATTGTGAGAATCATGCGCCACTGAAGAAGCGATTGCTCCATGCTTAAGTCCAAAATTTTTTACAAATGCTTTTGCAACAGGATAATTTTTATAACGGTTCACCACAACCATTTTTAAAATATCATTTTCTGTATCACTTACAATTTCATCATTAACAACTTTCGGTTTTATTGATAATTTATTTGTGATAAGTTGCCCATCCAATGCCTCAATTACATCCCCTACCCCCCTGAAAGGAGAATCAGAAATTTCATATTTAAAATCCTCTACCGTTTTCTCATCGCAATTAAAATTGTTTATCACTTTTGACTTCCCCTTTTGTCCAGAGCGAAGTCGAAGGATTGACCTGCCATTTTCAGCAACCATCTCGCCACTAATATAGGTTTCTACAACTTTAAAATTTACCAGATCTTCCACAACAATTAAATCTGCCGGGTCACCTTCTTTTAATAAACCTACATTCATTTTATAATGCTCAACAGGATTTATACAGGCTGCCTGTAAAACTTTAAAAACATCAATCCCTTTTGCAATAGCTCTTTGGCATAGTAAATTAATATGACCTTCCACTAAACTATCAGGATGTTTATCATCACTGCAAAACATTATTTTATCAGGATAGTCATTCAATAAATCAATTAATGCTTCAAAATTTTTGGCAGCGCTCCCTTCCCGGATAAGGATCTTCATTCCATATTGTAATTTATCCAGGGCTTCTTCTTTGGTAAAACATTCGTGATCGGTGCTTATACCTGCATCTATATATTTTTTGGCCTGCTCTCCTCTCAATCCGGGTGCATGCCCATCAACAGGTTTATTGTATTTTTTTGCAGAAGCTATTTTATTCTTCACTTCTTCATCTCCATTTAACACACCGGGAAAATTCATCATCTCACTTAAATAATGTATTTCCTCTCTTCTCATTAGATCATTTACATCATTTGCATCAATGGTAGCGCCGGAAGTTTCAAATACAGTTGCAGGCACACAACTGGGCGCACCAAAATGAAATTTAAAAGGAACAGTTTTTCCATTTTCTATCATAAACTCAACACCCTGCAAGCCGCATACATTGGCTATTTCATGAGGATCGCTAATGGTGGCAACTGTACCATGCACAACAGCAAGCCTTGCAAACTCTGATGGTATAAGCATAGAACTTTCTATATGAACATGAGCATCAATAAAACCGGGAAGAATGAAATTTGGCAGCAGTTGTCCGGCTGATAATCGTTCAATAGATTTTATTTTTCCATCCTCAATTAATACTTTACCCGGATAAATATTTTTAGATTTTATATCTACAATATTTCCCTTAACTGAAAAATTCATACTCCCTCCGTTTACTGAATAGGGAACTTTATACACTTCTTTTTTATTTTTATCATTCATTGAGAAATATTTTTTTAAGCACCTTAGAGTTGGAGTGTCAAATTAATTGTTAAATGGCATATAGAAAAAATAAAGATTTCTATATTCACTTAACTTGCATTTCTAAATTTATAAAAATGAAAAATATAGTTCTGCTCGTAGTATTTGTTCTGGGTATTGTTTTTATGCAGTTTGTGCAGGCACAAAGTGTTGATGATATAATTAATAAATATGTAGAAGCAAGAGGTGGAAAAGAAAAACTGAATGCCATCAAATCTTTATACATGGAAGGCTCAAGGGAAATGATGGGAAGCGAAGTGGCTGTTAAAGTAACTATGGTTCAGGGAAAATTATTTCGTAATGACTTTGAATTTGGCGGTACTACCGGTTATACAATTGTTACTCCAACTGAAGGCTGGAGTTTTATTCCTATGCGCTCACAAAAAGTGGAATCTATCCCTGCCGACAGACTTAAAACCATGCAGGGACAAATGGATATTGCCGGACCATTAGTTGATTACATTGCTAAAGGAAATAAAGCCGAACTGCAGGGAAAAGAAACTATTGATGGAAAAGAAGCGTATAAAGTAAAACTTACACTTGCTACAGGAAAAGATGTAACTTATTACTTTGATACCAAAACCAATTTACTTGTACAAACAAAACAGATGACTCCGGGCATGGGGGGTGGCGGACAGGAAAGAGAAGTGATCACAAATTATTCTGATTACTCAGCAGTAGATGGAGTTCAGTTTCCACATACAATTTCCAATCCGGGCAGTGGACAGGCCGCAGCCTCTACTACATTTGATAAGATTGAATTGAATAAAAAAATTGATGAAAGCCAATACAAACCATCTAACTAAAAAATAAAAAAATCTAAAATGAAATATTTAAAACAAATAATTATTGTACTGGCGGCAGTATTTTTTACACAAATTGTAAGCGCCCAAACCGCAGATGAAATTGTAAATAAATACATTGATGCCCTGGGCGGAAAAGAAAAACTTGCCCAGTTAAAAACTCTGAAAATGAATGGTAGCATGAATGTAATGGGAACAGATGTTGGAATAACGGTTACAGTTGTAAACGGAGTAGGTACAAGAACAGACATAGATGTACCTGGAATGGCTGAAGGTTACATGATTGTAACACCAACAAAGGGATGGAACTTTTTACCTTACCAGGGGCAGACAGGGGCAGAAGAAATAAGTGATGACCAACTTAAAGCCGGACAGGGACAAATAGACCTGCAAAGCCCATTTATGAATTATAAAGAAAAAGGCCATAAGGTTGAATTATCAGGTAAAGAAAATGTGAACGGGATAGAGTGTTATAAATTAAAGTTCACCAATAAAAATGGTAAGGTTAGTACCATATATATTGATACTAAAAATTATTACCGTGTTAAATCTGTTACTACAATTAATGTAAACGGACAGGATACTGAGGAGGAGACCAGTTATGCTGATTTTAGAAAAACTCCGGAAGGCTATACACTTCCATTTTCACAAACTATTCCTAATGGTACAATCGTTTACAATTCAATAGAAATAAATAAGCCTGTAGACGAAAGTATTTTCACAGTAAAATAAATTTCGATAATGATATAAAAAAGGTGTTGATGAAAATCAGCGCCTTTTTTGTTTAGCAGGAATTAGTACCTTCCAAACTTAATTTTTATTACATGAAAAAAATCTTCTCTTTACTATTTATTATTTCTTTCAGCGTTAATTTATTTGCTCAGAATAAAAAGCAGGCTGACAATTCAAATACATCTGAAGACAGTATTCTTTTTTCAAAAGTGAAATATCGTTTGGTTGGTCCATTTCGTGGCGGTCGCAGCGGTGCTGTTGCCGGTGATTACAGACAAAAAAATACTTTTTATTTCGGCGCTACCGGTGGCGGTGTCTGGAAAACAATTGATGGTGGCAGCAACTGGAAAAATATATCTGATAAATATTTTGGAGGTTCTATCGGGGCTGTTGCAGTGGCACCATCTGACCCAACTGTTTTGTATGTTGGTGAAGGAGAAAATACACTTCGTGGAAACGTTAGTGAAGGCTTTGGTATTTGGCGCAGTGATGATGGCGGAAGAAGCTGGAAACAAATTGGTTTAAACGATACACGTCATATTGCCCGTATTGTTATTCATCCAAAAAATCCTGATATAGTATGGGTTGCAGCCGTAGGTCATTTATTTGGACCTAACCAGGAAAGAGGCATTTACAAAACGATTGACGGAGGAAAAACATGGAAAAAAGTTTTGTTCAGCGATAAGCAAAGCGGAAGTATTGACCTTGTAATGGAACCTGGCAATCCTTCAGTATTGTATGCTTCTACATGGACAGTTTTACGAACTCCTTATAGTTTGGAAAGTGGCGGCAGCGGCAGCGCTTTGTGGAAGAGTATAGATGGCGGCGAAACATGGCAAAAATTAAATGACAAAAAAGGCTTTCCCGGTAAAACCGTTATTGGAAATATTGGCATTGCTGTTTCAGCTTCTAATCCTGAAAGAGTTTATGCATTGGTAGAATCTGAAAAAGGTGGTTTATTAAAAAGCGATGATGCAGGTGAAACATGGACCAATATAAGTACTGATCAAAACATAAGACAAAGGGCATGGTATTACAGCAGGATATTTGTTGATCCAAAAAATCCTGACATAGTATATGCATTAAATGCAAATTTGTATCGAATTACAGATGGAGGAAAAACTTTAAAACAAATTAATACACCACACGGCGATCATCATGACCTTTGGATAGATCCTGAAGATGGCAACAGGATGATCGTTGCTGATGATGGCGGCGCACAAATAAGTTTTGATGGCGGCACCAACTGGAGCACTTATTATAATCAGCCAACAGCACAGTTTTACAGGGTTTCAACAGATAATAATTTCCCTTACAGAATTTTAGGTGCACAGCAGGATAATTCTACTGTAAGAATTTTATCCAGAACAGAAAGCAATGAAATAAATCAAACCAACTGGATGCCGACCGCAGGCTTTGAAAGCGGGTTTGTAGTTGCAGATCCATTAAATCCTGATATTGTTTATGGAGGAAATTATGGAGGATTTATTTCAAGGTTTGATCATAAAACCGGGGAGAACCGGGCAGTGAGTGTTTGGCCTGATAATCCATTAGGTGGTGGAGTTGATTTTATTAAATATCGGTTTCAATGGAACTTCCCTATTTTCTTCTCACCCAATAATCCAAAAAAATTATATGCAGCAGGCAATGTTTTATTTGCATCAGAAAATGAAGGAGCAAGCTGGACAGCAGTGAGCGACGATCTTACAACCAACGATAAATCAAAACAAAAATCCAGCGGAGGACCAATCACACAGGACAACACCGGGGTTGAAGTATACTGCACGATTTTTACAGCAGGTGAATCTCCTTTGGAAAAAGATCTTTTATGGACAGGCAGCGATGATGGTCTTATTCATGTAAGTAAAGATGGCGGTGGACATTGGGAAAATGTAACACCTCCTGATGCAGGCAAATGGATGATGTGGAATTGTGTAGAGAGTGATCCGTTTAAAAAAGGTGCTGCCTATTTCGTGGGAACAAAATATAAGGTGGATGATTTTACTCCATATATTTTTAAAACAGAAGATTATGGAAAATCATGGACAAAAATAACTAACGGTATACCATCAATGCATTTTGCAAGATGTTTACGTGCTGATAAAAAAAGGCCCGGACTTTTATATTGCGGCACCGAGTATGGAATGTACATCAGTTATGATTATGGCAATTCATGGAAGCCATTTCAATTAAATTTGCCAATGGTTCCTATAACTGATCTTACCATAAAAGACAATGACCTTGTTATAGCAACGCAGGGGCGTGGCTTTTGGGTTTTGGATGATCTTACCATGATACAGGAAAAACAATCGGGCATCACACAAAATAATCTTAAAATATTTCCGGTAAGAGATGCAGTTCGAATGAATGGATCTCAAAATTTAAATGCAAAGAATGCAGGAATAAATCCGCCCAACGGTGTAGTGGTAAATTATTTTCTTAAAAATTTTGTTGATAGCGCTCTTTTAAATATTAAAGTGTTGGATAAGAATAAAAACGTTATAAAAACTTTTAGCACCAAAGCGCCGCCAACCGGTGATATTGGTAAGATTGATGCTAATAAAGGAATGAACCAGTTTGTTTGGGATATGATGTATCCCGAAGCAGAAAAAGTAGAAGGCATGATATTGTGGAATAATATAAGAGGTTTAAAAGCTGCACCGGGGACGTATTATGTAAGAATCATAAATGATAAAAAAGATAGTGCAGAAAGTGAATTTACTATTAGAGCCAATCCAAATTATAAAACCCCGCAACAGGAATATGAAGAACAGTTTAGTTTTCTTTCAACAGTAAAAGATAAGTTTAATGAAATTCAAAAGGCAATAAAAAATATCCGGGAGGTTCGTAAACAGATAAGTGATTTTATGGCAAGGCAGGGAAAAGATACTTCGGGTGAGATAAAAATACTTGCTGATTCAATTAATAAACGAATGACAAGAGTGGAAGAAGCACTGTATCAGACGAAAGCAAAAAGTGAGCAGGATGTATTGAATTATCCTATCCGCCTGAACGATAAAATTGCCGGCTTGTATTCTTATGCAGCTTCCGGAAATTATTCACCAACAGCACAGGTAAGAGAAGCGTATGCCGACCTCTCTGCGCAGGCAGATGCTGAATTAAATAAATTAAAAATTATTTTTAGTGTTGATGTGCCAAGATTAAATCAACTGATAAGAGAAAAACAATTGCCGGTAATTGGAGTAAAGAAAGAGTAAAAGCCTCACCTCCTAACCTCCTCTCCAACAGAGAGGAGGCAGGACGGTTATACATATCCAAACATTGTTTCTTCCACATTTGCTTCTGAATATGATTAAACAATTACTCAATTGTTGACGAAAGATTTATTGTTGATGTGGAAGATATGATATTCATTATTTTGCTGATGTACCGCTCCCTCAAATAGATTTTGTCAACTTTCCTTCTCCTTTAGGAGAAGGTGCCCAAAGGGCGGATGAGGTGGAGAGGGAGATGGAGAGTGAGGTTTTTTTAATCTTCAGTCAACATATCCGGTCTTCTTTCTTTAGTTCTTTTTAAAGACTCTTCGTGACGCCATGCTTCAATTTTAGAATGATTTCCGCTTAATAAAACATCAGGAACTTTCCATCCGCGAAAATCTTCAGGCCGTGTATAAACAGGTGGCGCTAATAAATTATCCTGGTAAGAATCCATCAGCGCCGAGGTTTCATCATTCAGCACACCAGGAATTAATCTTCCCACAGCATCTACAATTACTGCTGCGCCTAATTCTCCGCCGCTTAAAACATAATCACCAATTGAAATTTCTTTTGTAATAAAATGATCTCTTACTCTTTGATCAATGCCTTTATAATGTCCGCATATCAGCAACAAATTATTTTTTAACGATAACTGGTTCGCCATTTTTTGATTGAAATTTTCTCCATCAGGTGAAAGATAAATCACTTCATCGTATGCAGTATTTTTTTGCAGGCTTTCAATTGCATTTACCAATGGCTCAGCCATCATTACTAATCCTGCCCCGCCGCCAAACTGGTAATCATCTACCTGCCCATGTTTGTAATTAGTGTAGGCTCTGAGATTAAAAAGATTTACTTCAAGCAAGCCTTTTTCTTTTGCTCTTTTTAAAATAGAGTAAGAAAAAAAACTTTCCATCAAATCCGGAACAACAGAAATAATATCAATTTTCATAAGGCAAAGGTAAGGTGTCAGGTCACTGCAGTGACCAGACACCTAAACATTATTCCATAAATTCATCCAACTCTCTTTTTTGTTTTTTTGTTGGCCTCCCCTGCTTGCTCTGCCTTTTACCGGTTTGAAATACAAAAGCAGCTGTCTTTACTTTTTCTTTTTCCTCTTCTGGTGTAAGATCAATATAGCATTTTATTGCTTCTGAATATTGTAATCTGTTATGCAATAATTCTGTAACTTCTATCAGCCATTTCCTGGCTTCTGTTTTCACTTCGTACTGGTCGCCAATATTCACTGTCTTAGCCGCTTTTACATTAATTCCTTTGCTCTTAACTTTATTGTTGGCACATGCTTCCGCCGCAAGGCTTCTTGTTTTAAAAAGACGGATTGCCCAGAGATATTTATCAAGACGAAGTTTTTCTTTTTCTGTCATAGCCAAAGTTAAAAATCTTTATAAAGAAGATAAAAGAAGCTTATACTATTTAATTACTTTTAGTTTCTAAAAAATATTTCAGATGTACTGCATAAAAAGATCACTGTTCATTATAATCATTGTTAATTTTTCTGGCACTTGCTTTTCACAATTCCGTCCTAAACAAGTTAACTGGACAGCCGATGGTAATGCCTATACAGCATTTAAAGATGGCAACATTGTAAGAACAGATTTGCGAACAAATGCAGAAACAATTTTTATAAAAAAAGAACAGCTAACCCCTGCAGGGCAAACAAAACCTTTATCATTTAATATTTATACTTTTTCTGCTGATAACACTAAGCTTCTTATCTATACTAATACAGCAAAGGTTTGGCGCTACAATACCCGTGGCGATTATTGGGTACTGGATATCACTTTAAATAAATTAATTCAGCTTGGAAAAGGAAGACCATCGCAGTCATTAATGTTTGCAAAAATTTCTTCTGATAATAAAAAAGCAGTTTATGTAAGCGAGCATAATATTTATGTAGAAGATTTGACTACGCATCAAATCACTCAGCTTACAAAAAATGGGACACGAAAATTTATTAACGGCACTTTTGATTGGGTTTATGAAGAAGAGTTTGATTGCAGGGATGGTTTTAGATGGAGCCCTGACAGCAGATCAATTGCCTTTTGGCAGGTTGATGCAACTAAGATAAGAGACTACTATATGCTGAATACAACTGATTCGGTTTATTCAAAAGTTATTCCTGTAGAATATCCAAAAGTTGGTGAGCCGCCATCGCCTATACGTATTGGCGTTATCACTGTTGCTAATGGAAATATTAAATGGATGAATATTCCCGGAGACCCGCAGCAGAATTATCTTCCACGCATGCAGTGGGCAGCAAATTCAAGTGAATTAATTGTACAGCAACTGAACCGTAAACAAAACCAAAGCAAATTATTTTATTGCAGCATTGCTGATGGCAGCAGCAAAGATTTTTATGATGAAAGTGACAAAGCCTGGGTAGATGTAAGAAATGTTTGGAATGATGAAGACCCTGCAGGATGGAAATGGATTAATAATGGCAAAGAATTTTTATGGGTTTCAGAAAAAGATGGATGGAGGCATATTTACAGGGTAAGTCGTGATGGCAAAAAAGAAACA
>JADGPX010000185.1 GCA_017882215.1 Chitinophagaceae bacterium
AATTTTTTGTCCCGATACTTCGGGATTTTTTGTCATAGTCAATGGCAAACTCATAACATTTTTTTCTAAACCCGCCCGCCTTAATACTTCTGTCATTTAATTTGGGGATAGCAAGAAAAATATTTACTGCGTTTAAAGCTTTATCAAATTTTCCTGCACCAGCTAAAGAAATTGAATAAGGTAGAAGATAAGTTTTTGTATAAACTGAATCCAGCGAAAATGCTTTTTCAAAATGATTTACTGATTCATCATAATTTTTAATATCGGCATATATTCCTGCAACAGAAAGATATGCATCAACAAATTTAGGATCAATCTTTAAAGCATCATTTATCATTTTTATGGCAACGGAATATTTTGCATTTTGTGCATTGGCAATGGCTTGTAAATAAATATCTGTTGCTTTTGTATTTACTTTAAGCGGATCATACCACTGAGCATTTGTTACGTACGATGTAAGAAGTAGGATGTACGATGTAAGAATAAAACTTTTGATGTACGATTTATATGATTTTTGCATCAGGAAATGTAAATATTTAGGATGGATAAAATTAGCAAGAATTATACTGCTATTTGTTTAATGCTATGTTAACGTGATTTAGTACAGAAGCATTGTACATCGTACATCATACATCGTACATCAGGAAACATTGATATACTTATGTATTTGTAATGAAAGCTCCCATTGGGGATTTGATTTTATGTAATCAATGATCATTGGTGTAACGATTGATGCTTTATCCCATTCAGGTTGCAGGTAAAGTTTACAATCCGGGGAAACTAATGCTGCATATTTTTCCGCCCAGTTAAAATCTGATTTATTAAAGATGACAACTTTTAATTCATCAGCCTTTTGTAATATCTCCGGTAATGGTGCTTTAAATTTTTTAGGAGAAAGACATATCCAGTCCCAGTTTCCTGATAAAGGTGAAGAGCCTGAAGTTTCAATATGAGTTTTTAACCCTGCATGCTGTAATTCTTTTGTTAGCTCATCTAAATTATGCATCAATGGCTCACCACCGGTAATAACTACAATTTGAGCAGGTGTTTGCTTAACTTTAAACGTTAAACTTTTAACCTTAAACTTTTTAAACTTTTCAGCATCCCAGCTTTCTTTTACATCGCACCATACACAGCCAACACCGCAACCACCAAGGCGAATAAAATAAGCCGCTTTTCCCTGGTGATAACCTTCACCCTGTAAAGTATAAAAAGCTTCCATTACAGGAAGAGATGTTATGTTTAATGTTGTTTCCAATTTTTATTTTTAAAAGTCATTGGTCAATTTAAAAGTCATTGGGTCAATATGTCATTAGGTCAATATGTAAAAAGAAACTCATTAATGACTCAATGACAAATGACTTAATAACTTTTTAATCCTGTTAATCCCAATAATCTTATAAATCATGGTTCAGACATGCTTTATAAGTATTCATCAGCAAAGCAGCGATGGTCATAGGTCCTACGCCACCGGGCACTGGTGTAATATAACTGCACTTTGCAGCAACATTCTCAAAATCAACATCCCCTTTTAAAGTATATCCGCTTTTTTTTGATGCGTCAGCAACTCTCGTTATGCCTACATCAATTACAACAGCATCTTGTTTTACCATCTCTGCTTTTAAAAAACCGGGCACTCCCAATGCAGTGATAATAATATCAGCCTGCAAACAAATTTCTTTTACATTTTTTGTATGAGAATGACAAAGTGTTACTGTGCAATTTCCTGTATCATCATTCCTGCTTAATAAAATACTTATAGGTCTTCCCACGATATTGCTTCTGCCAATTATAACAGCATGTTTGCCTTTTGTTTCAATTTTATAATGTTGTAATAATAAAAGTATACCGTATGGTGTAGCAGAAATAAATGTTTCCAACCCCTGCACCATCTTACCAACATTTACCGGATGAAAACCATCAACATCTTTAGCAGGATTAATAAGATTGATAATTTTTTCTTCTGAAATATGTTTTGGTAAGGGAAGCTGCACCAATATACCATCTACATCATTATCATAATTTAATTTATGAATTACTTCTAACAGTTCAGCTTCACTAACACTATCTGCCAGATGCAATAATGTTGATTTGAAACCGATCTCTTCACAACTTTTTACTTTGGATGCAACATAGGTTTCACTGGCGCCATTATTACCAACTAAAATGGCAGCAAGGTGAGGAATTTTGTTTCCCTGTTTTTTTAAATCCTCAACTTTAATTTTCAGATCATCTTTGATAGCTTGTGATGCAAGCTTTCCATCTAATAATTGCATTTTGCAAAATTAGCTATCAACATTCGTTTTAATTTGTTTTTATTTACCGGAGAAAAATTAATTTTATTCAGTTATTTTTCCCTGCCCGTTGGTCAGGCGGGCATTTAATATTTTGCTTTGAGAAAATTTTATCTTCCATTTATTTTTATTTTATTTAGCAGTAATATATTTAGCCAGGCAGTACGTCAGCCAATAGCTGCGAGATATATTGGTTTAGGTGCGTACAGTATAAATCATGTTGATGCTTTTTCTTTCACCTCAAACCAGGCAGCGCTTGCGCAAATAAAAAATAGTGCAGCAGGTATTTATGCTGAAAAAAGATTTTTACTTTCTTCAACAAACATGTATTCTGCTATTGCTGTTTTATCAACAAAGCAAGGAAATTTTGGTTTGCAGGCTGATTATTTCGGATATAAAAATTACAATGAATCTCAAATTGGGTTAGCCTATGCAAGAAGCCTTGGAAGTAAATTAGATATCGGTATAAAATTTAATTATTACGGATTTCGTATCCCTGCTTATGGAAATTCTTCTGCAGTAAATTTTGAATTAGGCGCTATTGCACATCTTTCAGAAAAATTACACGCAGGCATTCATGCATATAATCCTGTAGGTGGAAAATTATCAAAAACGGATAATGAAAAACTAAGTTCTATTTATAAATTCGGGATTGGCTACGAAGCTTCAGATAAATTTTTTGTTAGCACAGAAATTATTAAAGAAGAAGATCAGCCTGTGAATGTGGATGTGGGAGTACAATACAATTTTATGAAACAATTTTTTGTAAGAGCAGGCACTTCTACTGAAACAACCAACAGCTATGTGGGCGCAGGTGTTAGCTGGAAAAATTTTCGTTTAGATATTTCAGGCAGTTATCACCAACAACTTGGTTTTACTCCCGGATTAATGTTGATAGTTAATTTTAATAACAAAGAAGATTGAAAAAATCTTACATAAATAAATTTTATTGGCTGATTTTTTTTGTATCGGTACAATGTTTTTTTATTTCACTAAAAGCACAGGACAAACCTGTAA
The DNA here is from genome assembly GCA_017882215.1 of Chitinophagaceae bacterium. Lineage (GTDB taxonomy): Bacteria > Bacteroidota > Bacteroidia > Chitinophagales > Chitinophagaceae > Ginsengibacter. Next base: position 3,312 of record JADGPX010000185.1, read on the forward strand.
CGCTCCCTGTTGAGCAGCAATTAGAAAATCTTACTGAAAACAATGATGATGTAGAAACAGAAGATGATTCTTATCTGCAGCAAATGCATCACTTTTTAAACGATCCTATAAACCTCAATAATGCTGATGAGAGTGATCTGAAAGAATTAAAAGTGCTTACCGCTTTGCAAATACAAAATTTAATTTCTTATAAAAAACTTTTTGGAAATTTTATTAATATTTATGAATTGCAGGCAGTACCAGGTTGGAATGTTTCAATGATAAGAAAGATACTTCCTTATATAATTGTAGATGATCAACCGGAGCTTTTTACTTCATTAGGGAGCAGATTGAAAAACGGAGAAAGAACTGTGCTGGCAAGGATTACACAGGTTTTAGAAAAATCAAAAGGATATTTATTAGATGGCAGTACAGCAAATAATTTTTATCCCGGAAGTCCGCAAAAAATCTTTGTTCGTTATAAATATTCTTATAAAAATCTTTTGCAATATGGTATTACTGCGGAGAAAGACGCCGGTGAGCAATTTTTTAAAGGTGCTCAAAAATCAGGGTTTGATTTTTATTCAGCCCATTTTTTTGCAAAAAATATCGGGATTATTAAATCGCTGGCACTGGGTGATTTTATTGTAAACTTAGGTCAGGGTTTAACGCAATGGATGGGTCTTGCTTTTAAAAAAAGTTCAGATGTTTTAAATATTAAAAGGCAGGAAGATGTATTGCGTCCTTATAATTCTGCCGGAGAAATATTTTTTCATCGTGGCGCAGGCATTACACTTTTCAAGAAATTTTTAGAAGCAACAGCATTTGTCAGTTATAGAAAGTTAGATGCAAATTTTGTTGTTGATACTTTGAATAATGAGGATTTTGTTTCTTCTTTACAAACATCAGGATACCATCGAACTAACAGTGAAGTTGCTGATAAAAATGTTCAGCGTCAAATTACTTTTGGTGGTAATCTTTCTCTTACAAAAAATAATTTTCATATGGGTATTAATGGTGTGCATTATCAGTTTAAGTATCCGATAAATAAATCTGACGGGCTATATAATAAATATGCATTAAATGGAAACAACTGGGGTAATTACAGCATTGATTACAGTTATACTTTTAAGAACATGCATTTTTTTGGTGAAGCTGCAACCGATGAAAGGTTTGATAAAGCATTTGTAAATGGTTTATTAATAAGTACCGATGCAAAAGTTGATATGAGTTTTTTATACAGAAAAATTTCAAAGGGTTATCAATCTCTTTATACAAGCGCTTTTACAGAAAGCACCTTTCCAACCAATGAAAATGGTTTTTATGCCGGTATAAGTATTAATCCAACTGATGTTTGGAGAATTGATGCGTATGCAGATCTGTATAGTTTTCCCTGGTTAAAATACAGAGTAGATGCACCAAATGCAGGCAATGATTATTTATTGCAGGTTACTTATAAACCCAATAAGCAAATTGAAATGTACTCAAGATACCGTTCAGAGCGAAAAGCAATTAATGACAATCCAAATAACCTTACGCTAAATCCAGTAGTAATAAAGCCAAAGCAAAACTGGAGAACACAATTAAGTTATAAGCTCAACTCAGCCTTTACATTCCGGACAAGGGTTGAAATGCTGTGGTACGACAAAAAGGCCCGCCCGGATGACCCGGTCGGACGGGGCAATGCTCCGGAACAAGGGTTTTTATCTTATGCTGATATAATATATAAGCCATTATTTAAACACTATTCCGGTAATATGCGGTTGCAGTATTTTGAGACTGACGGCTATAATAGCCGGATGTATGCTTATGAAAATGATGTTCTTTATAGTTTTTCCATTCCTGTTTTTTATGATAAAGGATACAGATACTATGTAAATCTTAATTATGACATAACCAGAAAATGGTCTGTTTGGTTGCGCTTAGCTCAAACAATTTATCCCGGTAAAAATGTTATTGGCAGCGGACTTGATGAAATAAAAGGCAATAAAAAAACAGAAGTAAAACTTCAATCAATTTTTAGTTTTTAAAAAAAATTTTTTAATAATGCAGCATTCTTAAATCATTTCATGTCTATTGAAATAGGCCATAAAAAGTTGAATTATTTAACTTTTATTTTGGATTTTAAAAAATTCTTCTATATTTACAACTTAAAAAAACTAAATCGCACATGAGAAGAGTCTTAACACTGTTTATGATGTTGATGTTCAGTGGAATACTGGCATTTGCACAAAACCGGGTGGTAACCGGTACAGTTACTGATAATAAAGGAGTTCCGATTGAAGGTGCATCTGTAAGAATTAAAGGTTCCGGAACAGGAATTGCGACGGATGCCGGAGGAAATTTTAGAATTTCTGTTTCCCCCGGGGCTACGCTTGTATTTAGTGGTGTTGGTATAGCTCCGCAGGAAGTTGCTGTAGGCGACCAATCCACAGTAAATGTTAGTTTAACAACAACCGAAACTGAATTATCAACCGTTGTTATAACTACAGCATTAGGGCAAACTACTAATAAGGCAAAAGTGGGTTATGCCACTTCAACATTTAACAGCGCACAAATTAACCGTGCTGCTCCAACCAATGTCTTGGATGCATTAGCAGGCAAAATTGCAGGAGCTAATATTTCAAAAACCGGGGGTCCCGGTTCTTCTACTAAGGTGGTTCTTCGAGGCTATGGAATTATAGGGAACAATCAGCCTTTATATGTTTTAGATGGTATTCCATTAAATGATAGCAGATTTGGCTCAAGT
>JADGPX010000186.1 GCA_017882215.1 Chitinophagaceae bacterium
GATGGCCCGTTAACTCTTTGCTTTACTCAACTCTAAAATAATCTATTGCGTAAAGCCATCCAAATTGAACTCATCTTTCCTACCTTTGCACTGCTACAAACCGGGTTATCGCTTCAATGAAAATTGGTGAGGAAAGTCCGGACAGCATAGAGCAACACACCGGTTAACAGCCGGTCCTGATTTTTTAATTGGGAAGATAGTGCCACAGAAAATAACCTCACCCCAACCCTCTCCACAAGTGGAGAGGGAGAACGGTGCAAGGGTGAAAATGTGAGGTAAGAGCTCACGGTTTCGGTAAGTAATTATCGTGACGGGTAAACCTTGTGTGCTGCAATGCCACGTATACCAGCGTTTGAGGGCTGCTCGTCCGAAGCTGAAGGGTAGGCAGCAAGATCACGCCAGTAATGGCGTGACAAGATAAATGATAGCCTCCCGATTATTTCGGGAACAGAATCCGGCTTACAGGTTTGTAGTTACTTAATTAAAAAGGTCCCGAAATTTTGGGACCTTTTATTTTTTTTGAGAGCTTCTTAAAACTTTTTTAAAAAATTTTATAAACTACTTTTTCATTTTGCTGCTATCCATTTTTCCATTCATCTTGTTGTCCATTTAACCTTGCTCTTTTATTTTCCAGCCTGATATCTTTTTCAAAAAAAAATTCTGATGACATCTTCAAAAATATAGTTTGATGCAAGGATACAAAAGATGCATGAATTTTTGCATCACTGAATCTTTGTATCATTGTATCTTTCATTTTAATAAATTTAAAACATAAACCATGGCACTTAATCAAACTCTTTTGGACGAACTTGAACGGGAAGCCAAAATCACAAAAAAGATCCTGGAAAAAGTACCTACAGAACATTTGGATTGGAAGCCGCATGAAAAATCTTTTGCCATCGGCAGGCTGGCAGCGCATATTGCAGAACTCACAGGCTGGCTTGAGCTTATGATAAATGCAGATGAACTGGATTTTGGAACAATGAATTATACACCGCCAACGATAAAAGAAAATGCAGATATTATGAAAGTATTTGAAGAAAATCTTGCTAAAGGGAAAGCAGTGTTGGAAAACGCAACCGATGAAAAATTTAATGGCACATGGCGTATGCGGCATGGCGAACAAATATTTTTTGAGCTGCCACGTACACAGGTTATCCGCACATGGGTTTTTAATCACATTGTTCATCACAGAGCACAGTTAGGTGTATATTTAAGATTACTGAATATTCCTGTGCCGGGAACGTATGGACCAAGCGCCGATGAGCAAGGCATGTAAATATTTTTTTTGGAACAACCTTATACCATACCACCTCAAACAAGAATTGGTCATGTGCATTTAAAAGTTGCAGACCTGCCAAGAGCGCTTGCGTTTTATTGTGATATTCTTGGCTTTGAATTGATAACCACTTACGGAAGTGATGCGGCATTTATATCTGCAGGCGGTTATCATCACCACATTGGTTTAAATACATGGTACAGTAAAAATGCTCCGCCTGCTCCTGTAAAAAGCGCAGGATTATTTCATACAGCTATTTTATATCCAACAAGAAAAGATCTGGCTGTTGCTTATAAACGCCTGCTGGATGCGGATTACCCATTAACAGGCGTTGCCGATCACGGTGTGTCAGAAGCATTATATCTTAATGACCCGGATCAAAACGGCGTGGAACTTTATTGGGACAGACCAAGAGATGAATGGCCGCATAAACCTGATGGCTCTATTGAAATGTATACGCAATCGCTTGACCTTAATGATCTGCTGAAAGAGGCCCCCTAAATCCTCCGAAGGAGGACTTTGGAAACTTTAAAATTATTGCAGATGATAAATTTGGACTGACACCTATTCTGTTTTTTTAGGGCGATAAAACTCTTTAAATATTAATCGCAGGTTTTGGTCGTAAGTAATGTAATTATAAATCCAATTACTAAAAACAGCAAACCGGTTCTTTACCCCGAGCAATAAAACAAGGTGCAATCCCATCCACATCAGCCAGGCTAAAAATCCTTTTACATGAAGTTTAGGTTTTGGTATGTCAACTACAGCAAGATTGCGCCCCACTGTTGCCATTGTTCCTTTATCATAGTATTCAAATTCTTCTACATGCGGACTTTTCATTTCCCATCTTCTTAAATTATAAGCAAGCAGTTTACCTTGTTGAATGGCTACAGATGCCACCTGCGGATGTCCGTGCGGATATTTTTCAGTTTCCATATAAGCAACATCTCCAATTGCATAAATATTTTCAAAGTCTAAAACTTTATTCATTCTGTCCACCTTAATTCTGTTGCCCCGTACAATTAAATCTTTATTTATTCCTGCAGGTACATTGCCTTTAATTCCTGCTGCCCAAATAACCATTGCACTCTCAATTGTTTCTCCGTTTTGCATGGTTACAACTTTACCATCATAATCTTTTACAATTGTATTGGTAACAACAATAACATTTAATCTTTCTAAATATTTGCAGGAATCATCGCTGGATTTTTCACTCATTGCTCCAAGCGTTTTCGGACTTCCTTCAAGCAAATAAATTTTCATTTTTGAGAAGTCGAGTTCAGGATAATCTTTTGGTAAAACAAATCTTCGCATGTCTGCAATTGCTCCGCTCAACTCTACTCCTGTTGGTCCGCCACCAACAATCACAATAGTCATTAGTCTCTGTAATTCCGTTTCATTTTTTGCAGATAATGCATCTTCAAAATTTAAGATCAAACGATGACGAAGCTGCACTGCTTCCACTGTGCTTTTCATCGGGAAAGCATTTTCAATTAAATGTTGATTGTCGAAAAAGTTTGTATCAGCGCCGGTGGCTAAAACCAAAACATCATAAGTAAACTCACCAATATCTGTCAGCACTTTATTCTCTGCAGAAATAATTTCTTTTACTTCCGCCATTCTAAAATGTACATTGTTGCTTTTATGAAAAACTTTACGGAGTGGAAATGAAATGTTGCTTGCATCAAGCCCTGCAGTGGCTACCTGGTAAAACAATGGCTGAAACTGGTGGTAATTATATTTATCTAAAAGATATATTTCAAAGCCTGCTTTGTTATTTAAAGAACGTGCAAGTTTTAATCCGCCAAATCCACCGCCAATGATTACGACTTTCATTTCGTTAGTTTATTTAAGTCATTAGGTCAATAAGTCATTATGTTTTCTCACTGAATATTGTTTTTGACAATTGACTATTGACTCAATGACTTAGTGACCTAATATAGAAGTCTCACTTTAATACTTTGCTTTACATGTTTCAAAAGCTCCAATGCTTCTTTTGATAAACCTTTGTCTACATCCAAAACCACATAACCAATTTCATCATTTGTGTTTAAATATTGTGCCAGGATATTTATTTTATGCTTGGATAACTGCGTATTTATTTCAGAAAGTACGCCGGGTACGTTATTATGAATATGCAAAATGCGGTGTGTTCCTTCCTGCGGCGGAAGGCTTAATGCAGGCACAGTATGTGAGCCGGTCGTAATTCCTTTTTCCAAAAAATTAAAAAGCTTAGTGCTTACATCTTCCCCAATATTTTGTTGCGCTTCTTCAGTAGAGCCGCCAATGTGTGGGGTGAGAATTACATTACTCAATCCCTGCAAAGGTGTGGAGAATTTATCGCCATTTTTTTCAGGCTCCTCAGGATAAACATCAATTGCAGCGCCGGCCAACTGTCCGTCCCGCAAAGCTTTTTTTAAAGCATCAAGATCTACCACTTCTCCTCTTGCATAATTGATAAGAATAGCATTCTTCTTAAAATATTTAAGATTGCTTTTATTGATTAAATTTTTTGTAGACTCTAATTCAGGCACATGAAGCGTGACTATATCCGCATGGCTGATAACTTCTTTTAAAGATTTTTTATCCTCTGCATTTCCTAATGGCATCTTGGTTTCCACATCATAAAAAATAACTTTCATTCCTAACGATTCCGCAAGTACACTTACCTGTGATCCAATATTTCCATAACCGATAATACCCAAAGTTTTTCCTCTTAATTCATAACTGCCCTTTGCTTCCTTTAACCAAATGCCATCATGTGCAGCTTTATTTTTATCAGGTATCCTTCTTATCAGCATTATAGAAGATGCAATAACCAATTCGGCAACAGAGCGGGTATTAGAATATGGCGCATTAAATACTACAACGCCTTTTTTTGTTGCAGCATGCAGATCAACCTGGTTAACGCCAATACAAAAACATCCGATAGCCTGAAGCTTTTCCGCATGCGATAAAACATTTTTTGTTAGTTGTGTTTTAGAACGGATGCCAAGTAAATGAACATTTTTTATTTCATTTATCAACTCACTCTCACTTAATGCAGCATTAATTTTTTTTACAGATACATAACCGGCATCATGAAATTTTTTTATTGCGGCATCGCTTATGTTTTCTAAAAAAAGAATATTGATCTTTTCTTTAGGGTAGCTGGTTGTTTTTTTATCTGCCATATAAATTTTGTACTGTATATTGCAAATATATTGCAAATATAACCCGTTAACTTTTTACTGATCTGCAATGTCCTTTTTGAAAAAGATCCAAATACTTTTTTATTCTGCGATATTATTTATTGCATGCTCTCACGGCGCTGCTAATCAAACCCACAACCAGGAAGATTCTGTTTCCTATTCTCCGCCTGCAACAGGAAGTTTAAACAAAGATGATCTTAAAAAATATTATGATGCCATAGAGGCTTTTTATGATACTAACTTAGTTGCCCAAGGTTTTAACGGTGCAATATTAGTTGCAAAAAAAGGACAAATTATATTTGAAAAATACCATGGCTATTTTAACCTTGAGAAAAAAGATACATTAACTCAACACAGCGCTTTTCATCTTGCCTCAGTATCAAAAACATTTACAGCAATGTCAATTTTGAAACTTGTTGAGCAAAGCAAATTAAAATTAGATGATGATGTAAAATTGTACTTTCCAAACTTTCCTTACAATGGCATTACTATAAGAATGTTGTTAAGCCATAGAAGTGGTTTGCCCAATTATCTTTATTTTATGCAGCAGCTTGGCTGGGATGTAAAACAATTTTGCGATAATAATGATGTATTAAATTATCTACTAAAATATCAACCGCCATTAACACATCAGCCAAATACTCATTTTAGTTATTGCAATACGAACTATACATTATTAGGATTAATTATTGAAAAAGTTTCCGGTAAAACATACGCCGAATTTCTTCAACATAATTTTTTTATCCCTCTTAAAATGAATGACACGTATGTATTTACGCTTGCAGATTCTCAAAACGCTATGCCATCTTATGACTGGCGTGGAAGACGTGAGGGGTTAACTTTTTTGGATAAGGGCTTTGGAGATAAAAATATTTACAGCACAGCAAGAGATCTTTTAAAGTGGGACCAGGCATTATATAACAACCAGATTTTTACGCAACAAACTTTAGAAGAAGCTTTTACACCCTACAGTAACGAAAAGCCGGGTACAAAAAATTATGGCTTTGGATGGAGAATGAATATTTATCCTAACGGCAAAAAAATTATTTTCCATGCAGGATGGTGGCATGGAAATAATACAATGCTGATGAGGCTTGTGCAGGATTCGGCTACCATAATTATTTTGAGTAATAAATATAACCGGAATGTTTACCAGGCAAAAAAAATGGCAAACATATTTTCACCTTATTTTGAAACTGATGAAGAAGAGAACCCGGAAAATATGAAAGAAGCGGATTTAAAAAATGAAAATCCAACTTCTGTCAGCCAATCAAAGAAAAAAAAATAATTGAATATTAAAAAAAAATTATAGTTTTCCGTTTTGTTTTAATTTATTCATCCTATAAGGAATTACTCTCCCAAAAAAACGCCAAAACATATTTATCAACATTAATTAAAATAAAGCAGCAACTTAAATAAAAATATTGTCTGTTTTAAGTATTGAATTTTACTATTAAAAAAATTAAATAAAGCGTATGAGAAAATTTGTAACAGCTATTCTGGCATTGCTACTATTGCAATCAACACAACTTTCTTTCGCCCAGGAAAGATCAATTTCCGGAAC
>JADGPX010000187.1 GCA_017882215.1 Chitinophagaceae bacterium
TGAATTTTCAATGGATCACAATCAACATAGCCTGCAGGTAAAAAGGTGAGATAATCCGCTTCCAGAACCATTGAATCTGTCGCATTCTGAAAGTTAAATTCGATGGTACTATGACTTTTTAAATCTATATTAAGGGAGATTGAATCAGATTTGTTTTGCCCCAAGCAAACGCCTGATATTATTGAGAAAAGTGCAAGATGTATTTTGGTCTGGTACTTCATTTTTGAAAGGCATATGTAGCAAACAAATCCAAATTATCTTAAATCAAAGGTAGAATAGTAATTGGAATCACTGACAACCAAAGAACGTAATTTCATTTTTCCCAATTATAGTAAAGGCTTCCTGTGAGCATGATCTTCTTAACCAATCAACTGTTCAAAAATCTCAACGGCATCCTGAACATAATTCACGCAGCCTGTTTGAAATAACCCCAATTCCTCAATTTTCTTTCGATCATCGGGGTCGGTCATGCTGGGTCAGCAATTTGATGTTTTCCCCGTTTTTTCACAAGTTTTCGTGAATTTTTCATGGGAAAAAGTTAGAATGGTTTGCTTTAGCGGCTAACAAATGTTGGATGGTTGAATTTTAGCGAGGTTTTTTCTTCCGAACTTAGTGTATGTGTTTGGGATCCGTGTCAACATGAAAGGTTTTGTGGACACAGATTTGGGAAATTGTGTCCACAACATGTGTCCACTGTGTCCACACGGATTTGTTTGCTGTGTCCACATGTGGACACATGTGGAACATCTTGAAGAGGGACCCGATGCGAAATGTGAATTCGGTTTTGGCTGATATTCTGTGGGTTGGATTGGAGTGCAAGTGAATATAAAAGTCAACATATATCGCAAATAAATTGAAGTTCAATTGATAGTTGAATGGACTTCGCTGTCGTATATTGATACTTCATCAGACAGTAATTTTTTATTTTAACACATTCAATATTTTTTTAAGAATCATCGAATGATCAAATGCAAGTTCTGGTAAATTATTAACGGAAAACCATTTAGCATCATTAGCATCATCCCCTGCTTTTATGGGATCATTTGAATCATTAATGAAACCATAATACGCAACGGAAACCGTTCTTTCTCTGGGGTCTCTGTCAATAGCATCAAAAACATCAAATCTTTTTAATGACATATTTGATATGTTGGTCTCTTCTTCCAATTCTCTATGTACAGCATTATCAATAACTTCATCAATATTGACATAACCACCAGGGAATGCCCAGCAATCCTTAAACGGCTCCTTCACTCTACGAATTAACAAAACGTTTAAACCTTCATCGGATTTAGAAAATATGACTGCATCGACAGTCAATGCGAAGTGAGGATGATCATAAGTGTATGCCATTTCTTATAAAGTTATTGAAGACAAAGGTATCAACATAATGACCTCTTGAAACGAAAAAGCCCACCCCGTTATTGGATAGGTTTTTTTCACTTATAGGCTTAAAAATACTTACGACTGCTCAGCAGGAGCGGTTGGCTCAATGGGAGCAGGTTCATCGACAACTTTCTTTGTAAGCGGCTTACTGAGTGGAGCCAACCTCACAAATCCTTTAGTCCTTCTCGATACAAAGTGATAGTTGGTTTACAAACATTCGCCCAAATTTTCGCATAACATACTGTTAATTTTAATATATTTGGGTAATAAAAGGTAGTTAGGAAAAAGAAGGCTAAAAGATAAAATCTGCTAAGTCCCGCACTGCGGCTGCATGTTAGGCACAATATAAAAATTTTGATAGTGAAATGAACAACAGATTATTAATTTTAATTTCTACTATAATTATCCTGATTAATGGCAATTGGGTGTGTGGACAAAATCATGAAATTAAAATTATTTGGACTAAAGCCCTTCCCTTTTCTCTTGTAGATACAAGTATTGTGGTGACCTCAAACCAAGTAAAGTTCTATTTTGATCGAAATAAAGTGATAGAACATATTCAGTTACTTCAAGCTCATACTTTCGATTTGGAATATCGTTATAATTCAAATCTTCTTAGTCAATTCATTGCTAATAACAATCACCAAATTACTTTTAAAAAGATCGAGGAAAATGATAAACCAAATGAATCAGATCAGGATCTTTATTGTAGCTGGATCTTTAGTTCCATGTTATGTGATCTTCTCCCTTATGTAGATTTCTTGATATTTGATAAGCCCAATCACCAATTCGTTAAAAAAGTTAGTTTCGTTAGCATAACTGATTCTGATAAATTTTCATCGACCAATTATCCAGCATATTTAATAAATGAAAATATAGAAATACTCACGTGTTTTCCAGTAACCACCGACGATTTTGAAATGAAATAAATTTTTATACAGTGCCTAACGAGCCGTCAGCCGCATTGCGGGGTTTGTCGGTAAAGAAAGTGGTTGTGGCTAATTAAATGAGAACAAAAAGCAAAGATAAAATCTGCTAAAGCCCGCAATGCGGCTGCCCGCTGGGCGTTAGCAGTAATGCAAAAAAACCAAAAAAAATGCGTGTAACGATAACAATAATATTACTCATTGCATCTTTTCTTTCCTACGGACAGACAAAGACAAAATTAAAAGGAAAACCAACTACTCTTGAGGAAACCTTTATCTATCTTGACAATATTTTTGACGATACCTCTAAATATGGTTTTATGACTCTTCCCGAAGATGTTGCGACTTCCCGACTTCACTTTGGTCTCGGAATGTGGATTAGAAATAATTGGGGACTCTGGCACGATAGTAAACTAAAACAGTATTTTCTTGACAAAGGGATAAGACATCCAGACAATATGTCGGGTATAATACTTACTTCTTATCATAGATATTTAAATAATAAACCTATTGATTTAGAAGGACAAATTAAGAATTATCAAGGATGGAACCAAAGTGGCTTTTCAATTAACGACATATCTAGAGGTAATACAACAGATAGTATGCTTTTGACTTATTTCCCAGTCGGTGACACCATTCTTACTTCTGTTTATGTGACAAAAAAAAGATTTTTAAGTGGAACTGACGGTTCAAGTGTGACAGCAACTGCTGTTGTTCGTGAACACAAAAAAAATAAATTAATAACCCAAATTCTAACAATTAAAAATAAGCCAAAATGGAAGCCCGACAAACAAGTTGGAGATATTCAAGAAGCAAGCCCATATTATTGTTCTCCGTTACCTCCAAAAAATTGGACAATTAACAAAATAAAATAAAATGCACATACCGCTAACAAAGGCTAAGTCCCATGCGGGTTTCAGGGGGTTTCGATGGGCAGTGCGCCACTCTGACTTTTCTGCTTGTTGACAGGAAAGTGGCACGCAATCCCACACCGTACTTAGCCTCGAACGTTAGGGGCAAGGCTTTGACAATCTGCTAACTTTAAACTGATTGCAAGAAAGCATGGGACTATTTGGTATATTTAAAGACAAAGGAGTTGTTGATGCGAAACCGATTAACGACATAAAGAAGCGTTTTGAGTTTCTTATTTCTGACTTCAATTTTCTATTAGTTTCAGTTGACAGTCCTTTTATTGATAGTGGCGGTTCAAAAAGTGACCGACATGTCTGTTATTATCGCAATGAGAGAAGCAGATTACAATTAGAAATTGTCGGAAGCGGTGACTGGTTTAACTGCTACCTGAGAAGATTTTCATACGGCACACCTTCGCCATACAATGATTTCGCAAATTCAATTAATTTAGAAATATTAGCTAAAATTGAAAAAGATTATAACTACAAAAAGTATGTAACAATTTTTGTTGGTTGGGACACGGTTCTTCTGAATACTGCTGACCTAATTAAACGACACAGTAGTTTCTTTACATCTGAGCAAACAAGTGAGATTGATTTATTTGACCAACTCAAAGAATATTCTTATAAAAACAATTTTGAGTTCAATATATTGTGGCAACGAATTGAAAACACATTCTTTACTAATTTGAAAAAACATATTGCCCCTATTCTTGTTTCAAACAAGTATCAATTACACCGTGAAAGTTCTACACTACCACCATACGACAGAACCGCAATGGTAAATTTTATAGAGTATAAAAATTGTAAATCAATTATCCGAGTTTCCCAGGTTGATTGGAGAGATGCACCGTTTATTTATTGCTTGAGCAAAAACAAGAAGCTGATTTTTGAATTGGACTTATCAAAACAACATGACACTATATATGGAATCGAATTAATGGTTGAGCATCTTAAAAAAATTGTGCAAGCATGACGATTACAACATACTCAAAGATAATTAGCCCTACCGCCAACGAAGCGTCATCTGCAATGCGGGGTTTATCGGTAAGGAAAGTTGATTGTGGCTAATAAAATGGGAACAAAAAGCAAAGATAAAATCTGCTAAAACCCGCAATGCGGTTGCATGCGGGGTGTTAGCGGGCAAGGCAAAAAATACAAAAAGACAGACAGCAACTTTTCGACAGACACTTACTTTCTCCGTTGACAGCAAACAAAAAAATACAATGAAAAAACTTTACACAATTATTGTGTTTGTCTTTATCGGAATATTTGCTAATGCCCAATACACCAAGCTCCTCGATTTTGCAGGCACTGCAAACGGAAGCGCACCTACTGGTTCTCTTATTTCTGATGGAAATTTTTTCTATGGAATGACAACTACTGGCGGTACAGACACCTGTGTACACGGTTGTGGAGTTATCTTTAAAATAAAGTCAGATGGAACAGGAGACACCACGTTGCTAAATTTCTCTGGAGTATCAAACGGAAGTTACCCTCAAGGTTCCCTTATTTCTGACGGAACATTTATGTATGGAATGACATTTAGAGGTGGTGCGAACGATTATGGAGTCGTCTTTAAAATAAAACCAGATTGTAAGCCCCCCTATTTTTCGGACCATTCAAAATTAGAGTTTTTATCTTCTGCACCAACCAACATTTCATTCGGAGTTTTATTTCCTAATGCCGTATGTGGCCTGTGAAAATTGTAATCATAATTCCATTTTTCAACCATTTCTCTTACTTCTGATAATGTCCTGAAGACATAAGCATTCAAAAGTTCCCGTCTCATATTTCCATTAAATCGTTCAACAAAACCATTCTGCATTGGCTTTCCCGGCTGAATAAAGACCAGCTGGATCTTATTTAGTTTGCACCAACCATCAAACTTATCTGATATGAACTCTGGTCCATTATCCACCCGGATCATCTGGGGTAGATTACGGTATAGACCGATTTGCTCAAGTGTCCGGATCACCCGGGATGCCGGTAAGGATGTATCAACTTCAACTGCCAAAACTTCCCTGTTAAAGTCGTCAATGATGTTCAATAAACGATATTTACGGCCATCCCAGAGACTATCAGACATAAAGTCGATAGACCATACCTGGTTGACAGAAGTGGGCTGGAACAATGCCTGTTTAACCCTGGCAGGCAATCTTTTCTTCGCCCTGCGACGAATGTTCAGTTTCATTTGTGTATACACACGATAAACCTTTTTGTGATTCCACTTAAACCCTTGCAATCTTAACCTGTTAAAGCTTTGCCCAAACCCAATCGACGGGTGCTTGGCCACCATTTCCTCCAGTGCAGTGATGATTTCCGTATCATCTTTATTTCTTTGCTTATAATGAAATGTACTTCTTGGTAATTTCAGTGCCATACACGCCTGACGAACGCTTAGCTCGTGATTTTCAACTAAGAAACATGCTGCTTCTTTTCGATCATCAGGCGTTACAATTTTTTTGAGATCAGGTCTTTTAGTGCAAAATTCTCCAGGCTTAGATCAGCAAACATCTTTTTCAACTGAGAATTCTCGGCTTCTAGTTCTTTTAACCGTTTTAGTTCCCGCACTGTCATTCCGCCATATTTGGCTTTCCAGTTGTAGAATGTAGCTTCGCTAATACCATTTCCCCTGCAGAGCTCAGTGGTTTTCATCCCTGCCTCATGCTTCTTCAGGATCGAAACGATCTGAACTTCTGTGAAACGTGTTTTCTTCATAGATTTTTTTCGACGATTAAAATTAAACCTTTTCTAAATTTCTCTAACTTTAAACGGTCGAATTATGGGGAGGCTTACA
>JADGPX010000023.1 GCA_017882215.1 Chitinophagaceae bacterium
ACGGGTTCGAACCGCGGACCCTCTGCTTGTAAGGCAGATGCTCTAAACCAACTGAGCTATGCTCCCTTAATTTTTGGGATTGCAAATATATGCGACGAACTCAATTCTAAAAAATTTAAAGTGAAATTACTCCGCCGCCCTCACTTTTATCACAATTTTTTTAACCACCTTATTACCACCGGGAGTTATGTTTGGCCTGTGTGCATCAGAAGGAAAGAAAATAAAAAATGTACCGGGTGTTGCTGAATACAATTTTCCATCTGCTGAATAATTTGCAGCATCTTTTTTATCATCATATTCTTTGGTGACTGTTGCTTTTGAAACCGGGTATACTCCAATCTTTTCTTCACCGTTAATCACATATTGTATGTCAATATACTTCCGGTGAGATTCCCAGTTTGTTTTATCAAAATTTTTTGAAGAATCTGCAGTTACAGAAGCATAAACATTTTCACCATCAATAGGATATTTGCCTTTGGCGATTTTATTCAGATCGGTATTTTTTAAAAAAGCAAATGCCTTATCCCAGTAAGATTTATTAAGATGATATTGCCTTGCAAATTCCTGAACGTCCACAGTTTTATGAGGCTTTAATTCTAATCCGCCAAGCCATTCTTTTTCCTTAAACCATTTTTTTGATTTGTTCTTTGTCCATTCATTTGTGTTCTGCGCAACTGCAGTCATAAATAAAAAAGATGTTCCGAAATACAATGCTGATAAAAATAATTTCTTCATATAAAAAATTGATCATTAAAAAATTAAACTCCTCCAAAAATTGAAAAGCCGCCATCAACACATATCATAGCTCCTGTTACAAATTGTGAAGCATCGCTCAGCAACCAGACTAATGCGCCCTTTAATTCATCAGGATGACCAAAACGTTTAAAGGGTGTTTGTTTAATTACCAACTCCCCTCTTTCAGTATAACCACCTTCTGGTTTTGTGAGAAGATTTCTGTTTTGCTCTGTTAAAAAGAAACCGGGTGCTAAAGCATTCATCCTGATCTTATCACCATAGCGATTAGCCAATTCCACTGCAAACCATTGCGTATAACAATCCACGCCGGCTTTACCCATGTTATATCCCAGCACTTTTGTAATAGCCCTTTTAGAATTCATGGAGGAAATATTTACGATACTTCCCTTTCCTGTTTGTGCGATAGCATCTCCAAAAACCTGCGTAGGAATAACTGTGCCCCAGAGATTGATCTCCGTTACTTTTTTCATTCCCGCTATGTTCATTTTAAAAATATTTTCATCAGGCTGAAGCACTCCTTCCGGCATATTACCCCCTGCTGCATTTACTAATCCATCTATCTTACCAAAATGTGATAATGCTTTTTCCTTTGCTTGCTGTAATTGTTTTTCATCCAAAACATCAGCAACCAAAGCAATTGCTTTTCCTCCATTTTTATTTATTGCTTGTGCTCTTTGGTCAGCGACTTCTTTTTTTCTACCTAAAATACCCACAGCGCCGCCAGCTTCTACAATAGCATCAATAAATGCATTGCCCAAAATGCCCGTGCCCCCTGTTACAATTATCACTTTATCATTTAATGAAAAATCTTTCATATTCTTTCTGATTAATTATCTCAAATCGTTTAATTGAACAACATCCATATCAGTATATTCTAAATTCTCTCCCGCCATTCCCCAAATAAAACCATAATTACTTGTACCACTTGCTGCATGTATGCTCCATGGCGGAGATACTACAGCATTATAATTTTTCACAAGCATATGCCTTGTTTCCTGCGGCTCTCCCATATAATGAAATACAACCTGGTTCTCCGGTACATCAAAATAAAAGTAAACCTCCATTCGCCTGTCGTGTGTATGTGCAGGAATTGTATTCCATACGCTGCCGGTTTCTAAAATGGTTAAGCCCATTACCAACTGGCAGCTTTTTAAACCATCTTTATGAATATACCTGTAAATAGTTCGCTTGCTGGCTGTTTCAACGGCTCCCATTTCGCCGCCCTGTGCCTGTTCTTTTTTTAATAATTGAGTTGGATGCACAGCATGAGCCGGCGCTGACAAAATATAAAATACTGCAGGCTTTGCAGCATCAACACTGGCAAATGTTACTTTCTCATTTCCCTTTCCGATATAGAGGCAATCTAATTTTTTAAGAGAATAATTTTCATTGTTAGTGGAAATAGTACCATCACCGCCAACATTAATAATCCCCATTTCTCTTCTTTCCAAAAAATAATCTGATCGAAGAATATCGTAATCAGGAAGATTAATTTTTGTGCTGACCGGCATTGCCATACCAACGATCATTCTGTCGTAATGAGTATATACAAAATTAATTTTGTCTTTCTCTGCCAACGCATCTAGTAAAAATCTCTCTCTGATAATGTTTGTAGAATACGTTTTAAAATCTTCCGGATGAACACTGTTAATTATTTTCATTATTTTATTTTACCGATTTTACAATTTCCATTGCCTGCTTTGTAAGCTCTTCAATTTTAGCATAATCTTTTTGCTCAAGCAATTGTTTGCTTATCAATTTGCTTCCCATACCAACGGCACACACACCGGCTTTAAACCATCCTGCAATATTTTCTTTATCCAGATCAACACCGCCTGTTGGCATAAATAATAAATTAGGAAATAACTCTTTTACCGCACTTAAAAAACCCGGACCCAAAATATTTCCAGGAAATAATTTTATCACTTTTGCTCCTAATGTTTCTGCACGAATAATTTCTGATGGCGTCATGCATCCCGGAATCCAAAGCATGTTATTTTTATCTGCAACTTCTGCAACACTTTCCACAAGACCCGGAGAAATTATATAATCAGCGCCTGCATCAATAAATCTTTGTGCCATTGCGCCATCCTTAATCGTTCCAACTCCCAAGTACATTCCTTTTAATTCCGAATCGCATACTTCTCTCATCTTTTTAAAATTCTGCAACGCAGCTTCGCCACGGTTTGTATATTCAACTGCCCGTATTCCTGCATTGTATAATGCTTTTAAAACGCTTATGCTTACTTCAGTGTCTTTGGTAAAATACAGCGGTAATATTCCCTGTTCAGGAATCAATTTTAATAGTTCTGTTTTCTTATCCATAGTTATTTTATTATTAAACAATGATATAGGAATTAATGAATAACACAATATCTTTTTACGCAATCGTTACCGCATTTTTTTTTGCTGCTTAAATAAATAAGAAAGATATTTGAAGAATTGCATTCAAGATAAACAATACTTTTCTAAATTAAACTTTCTTATCAATCATGGCTAAAAAAGTTGTAACCCTCGGAGAAATAATGCTTCGGCTCTCCACACCTGATTTTAAAAGATTTGTGCAGGCTGACAGCTTTGATGTTACTTACGGCGGCGGGGAAGCTAACGTAGCAGCAGCGCTTTGTAATTATGGATTACTGGGAACATTTGTTTCAAAAGTTCCTGACAATGCAATAGGGCAGGCTGCCATAAATCATTTACGCCGGTACGGAGTAGATACACAATTTGTTGCCCGTGGCGGAAAAAGGTTAGGTATTTATTTTTTAGAAACAGGAGCATCTATGAGAGCTTCGCAGGTAATTTATGACCGTGCTGATGCAGCCATATCACAGGTAGATATTTCTGAATTTGATTTTGATAAAATTCTTGATGGCGCTGAATGGTTTCATACAACAGGCATTACTCCTGCATTGAGTGATAAATCCGCAGCATTAACTGAAGCTGCTTTAAAAGCTGCTAAGGCAAAAGGTGTTACAACAAGCCTGGACCTTAACTATCGCAAAAAATTGTGGAGCAAAGAAAAAGCAAGAGAAGTGATGACGAAGCTTTGTCAATATGTTGATGTGTGCATCGGTAATGAGGAAGATGCAGATACAACGCTTGGTTTTAAAGCTGCCAATTCTGATGTAACCAAAGGGGAGCTTAATCTCGAGGGATACAAAGATGTTTTCAAACAAATGAAAGATAAATTTGGCTTTAAATACATTGCTTCTACGTTAAGAGAAAGCCACAGCGCATCTGATAACGGCTGGAGTGCATTGGTGTATGACGGCAATGAATTTTATCATACAAAGCAATATGAAGTGCGTATCGTTGACCGTGTGGGCAGCGGCGATTCGTTTGCAAGCGGTTTTATTTACGGACTTGTTTCAGGTATGGCAATGAAGGATGCTGCCGAGTTTGGCGTGGCAGCTTCTGCAATAAAACATACAATTTCCGGCGATTTGAATCATGCTACTTTAAATGAAGTGAAAGAACTGATGAAAGGTGATGCAAGTGGAAGAGTGCAGAGATAACCCCTCACTCCCTTCCTCTCTCCACAAGTGGAGAGAGGTGTTGCGAAGATTTAAGTGATTGTTTTTTGGATACCAACATTTGTTTTTCATAGTCCCGCAACTGCGGGATTGCGTCGCAATCACTTTATCGGCAAACCAATGGGCAGCATTTAAAATATTTTATTTGTAAAATTTTTATAGATGATTATAGATACTTTATCCAACGCAGAAAAATATAATAGCATTCATTCATTGTTTGCAAAAGCATTTGAATACATCAGATCGCAAAACCTTGCGACAATTGAACCGGGTAAATATGAAATTGATGGTGATAATTTAAGAGTAATTGCCTCAAATAAAAAAGGAATGAGTGCTGCTGAATCTGCTGCAAAATTTGAATGCCATGATAAACATATTGATATCCAGCTTTGCATAAAAGGAAAAGAACAATTCGGCTGGAAACCAAGAAGCACCTGCACACAACAGAAAGGAGAATACAATGCAGAAAAAGATGTTGTATTTTATAATGATGCTCCTGATATGTATTTCCAGTTAACCAATAACCAGTTTGCCATCTTCTTTCCTGAAGATGTTCATGCACCTATGATAGGTGAAGGAGAAATAAAGAAGCTGGTGATTAAGGTTAAGATTTAGTTTTGAAAGAACAAATTATAAATCGTTATCGCTTATATCTGCAATGCTCATTAATTTTTTTTGCAAGCCTTTTTTTAAATCATCATTTTTATGGACAGGAACAGAAATGATTTCTATTTTATCAGGATGAGAAAATATAAAGTGACTGCCGTTTATACGTTTTAAAATCCATCCCTTCCTTTCTAATAATTTTGTAAACTCTTTTCCTGAAAGTGTTTTCATACTGCTAAATCTAAAAGCTTATCATTCTTGCCAATTGAAGATGGCTCAATTTCTATTGATAAACATCCTTCGACCGCTTCATAAATATTAGGAATTAATTCTTCCATTGTTTCAGCTTGAGTTACACATCCAGGCAATGCAGGAATTTCTGCCCATAAACCGCCTTCTTCTGCTTCATGAATAATAACTTTTAATTTCATATTTGCTTTTTTCAAATTTACATAAAAATTACGGCGAAATAAACTACATCTACCAGCCAAAATAATTTTTTGCGTTGTTGTAGCAAATGTCCTCAATAACTTTTGCTGTCCATTTTATATCATTGGGTAATTCACCTTTCTCAATTTCTTCTCCAAATAAATTACATAATATCCTTCTGAAATATTCATGGCGTGGAAATGAAAGAAAACTTCTTGAGTCTGTGAGCATGCCTGTAAACCTGCTAAGCAAACCCATGTTGGATAATGTATTTATTTGTTTTGTCATCCCTTCCTTTTGATCCAGGAACCACCAGGCAGAACCCCATTGAACTTTTCCTGCAACAGAGCCATCATTAAAATTACTTATCATGGTTGCCATCAATTCATTGTCTGCAGGATTCACATTATAGAGTATTGTTTTTGTCAATTGATTGGTAGAATCTAATCTTCCTAAAAATTTAGCCAGCGATTTTCCCTGGTGAAAATCACCGATTGAATCCCATCCTGTATCAGCGCCAAGCTTATCCAGCATTCGTGTATTATTATTTCGTAAAGCACCTAAATGATATTGCTGCACCCATCCTTTTTCCCAATCCCAAATAGCAAAAATATGCAGCATGGCAGATTTGAACTTTCCTCTTTCTTCTAAAGTAAGTTCCCTGCCATTACGTATCTTATGAAATGCGGCAACAACTTCTGCATCAGTATAATCTTCTGCAAAAAAATGTTCAAGACCATGATCAGAGACTGTACAACCCATTGATGCAAAAAAATCATGGCGCTGTTTCAAGGCATCTAAAAATGATTCAAAAGAATTAATGTTTGTATTACTTACGGCTTGCAGCTTTTCTACATAATTATTAAAGCCAGCAACATCATCAACATTCATTGCGTTATCAGGGCGAAATGCGGGAAATATTTTTATTTCAAATCCATCATCTTTTATTTTTTGATGATGCGCTAATGAATCAGTGGGATCATCTGTAGTGCAAACAACTTTTACATTCATTTTGCGCAGCAGGTTACGAATGGAATATTCTTTTGTTTGAAGTTTGCTGCTGCATTCGGCATAAATTTTTTTGGCGCTATCGGCATTTAAAATCTCATCAATATCAAAATAGCGCTGTAATTCCAAATGAGTCCAGTGATATAGCGGATTGCGTAACGTGTAGGGAACAGTTTCAGCCCACTTCTCAAATTTTTCATAATCGGTTTTATCACCGGTAATATAACTTTCATCAATACCATTGGTACGCATTGCCCGCCATTTGTAGTGATCGCCATACAGCCAGGCCTGGGTAATATTTTCAAAGTTGATATCATTGGCAATTTGATCAGGCGGCAAATGACAATGATAATCTATAACAGGCATTTGTTTTGCATGATCATGATACAGCCTTTTTGCCGTAGCATTTTGCAATAAAAAATTTTTTCCTACGAATTTTTTCATAAACTTGTTTTAAACTTTCTTACTTCAACAATTTTAATATTCCTCATCAACCCTTCGACAGGCTCAGGGTGACAATTACTTTTAGAAAAAATTGCAAAACTTGTCAGGCTGAGCCAGTAGAAGCCTTGCTGATAATTGGTATGTGGTACAAGTGAGTGACACAATCCTGCAGTTGCGGGACTATGAAAAAGCAAATGCCCGTTACCAATTTTTTTTATAAAGATACTCCCCTTTTCCATGGGATAAAATCATCCTGGTTCAATTGCACAGCTTTGGGGATCACTTCACCGCTTGCAGCCTTTATGCAATATTCCAATATCTCCTCACCCATTTGCTCAATTGTCTTTTCTCCTTCGATGATCGGACCCGTATCAATATCAATTATATCAGCCATTCTTTTTGCCAGTTTTGAATTAGTAGCAACCTTAATTGTAGGGCAAACCGGGTTACCCGTTGGTGTACCAAGTCCGGTTGTGAACAAGATCAAAGTGGCGCCTGATGCAGCTTTGCCGGTAGTTGCTTCCACATCATTACCGGGAGTGCATACCAGATTTAAACCCGATTTTACAGCAGGCTCTGTATAATCAAGTACATCAACAACCGGAGATGTGCCACCTTTTTTTGCGGCTCCTGCACTTTTTATTGCATCGGTTATTAAACCATCTTTTATATTTCCGGGAGAAGGATTCATGTGAAATCCTGAACCAACCCTTGATACAATTTCTTCATAGCTTTTCATCAGATGCATGAACTTTCTTGCAGTAGGTTCATCAACAGAGCGATCAACTAATTGTTGTTCCACTCCGCATAATTCAGGAAATTCTGCCAATAAAACCTTTGCACCCAAAGCCACTAAAAGATCAGAACAATAGCCAACAGCAGGATTTGCCGAGATACCGCTGAAACCATCGCTGCCGCCGCATTTAACGCCAACACATAATTTATCCAGCGAGGCAGGTTTTCTTTCTAATTTATTTATTTCGATAAGACCTTCAAAAGTTTTTCTTATTGCATCAGAAATTAATTGCTCTTCGCTTTGTGATTGCTGTTGCTCAAAAATATAAAGAGGCTTGTCAAAATTTGGATTGCGTTGTTTCAGGTCGTTTAAAAAATCATTCGTTTGTAAATTCTGGCAGCCTAAACTTAAAACTGTTACTCCTGCCACATTTGGGTGATCAGCATAAGCAGCAAGCAGTTTGCTTAGTATTGCAGAGTCCTGCCTTATGCCACCGCAACCGCCCTGGTGATTTAAAAATTTTATGCCATCAACATTTTTAAAAACTCTTTTAAGATGTGGCTGTGTTGGCCCAATATCAATGCTTTCAATCTGCTTACCATTCTTGTAAGCCTCCACTAAATTGTGTGCATACTGTTTGTACTTACCGGTTACTTCATATCCGAGTTCATTTTGCAATGCTTCTCTTATCACATCCATATTCCTGTTCTCACAAAAAACGGTGGGTACAAATAACCAATAATTTGCTGTGCCTACTTTTCCATCGCTGCGATGATAGCCATTAAATGTTCTGTCTTTAAATTTAGAAACATCAGGCACCTGCCAACGATAATTTGATCCACGATAATCGTAAGGATCAGCAGCATGCTTTATGTTTGATGTAGTCATTAAACCACCACGTGGAATAAAATTCTGAGCCTTACCAACTAATACTCCGTACATGTGAACTTCATCGCCTGCATCCATGTCATTCTCAAAAAATTTATGTTTGGCAGGAATATCATCAACAATCTGAAAGGTGCTTCCATTATATATTACAGTTTCACCTTTGGCAATGTCTTGCAATGCAACAATTACATTATCATTTGGGTGAACCTTCAAAACTTTATTACTCATGCAACAACTTCTTTATTTAATTGTACTGATTCTATTGTTTGCTTTACGCCATTCTCCATTATCATTTTCAGTTTGGTATAAACCGAGTCAGCAAAACCATTAAGCAAAAATAAATCTTTACCCCAGAAAGCAGCATCTTTTAATACTTCATTCACTACAGTTTTAGGGTCTGATCTTTTCCATCTTTCCTTAAATACTGCAGCAGAGTCATCCTGTACAGGATATTGTTCACCATTTCTTTCCCCGTAAAATTTTCCATCAGATTCTTTTACAACCTTCATAAAATAAATATATGCAGCAAAGCCAAGTGAAAATAATTCCGGCGGTGTATCATTGTTTTTGTAATGAGTTAATAAAACAGGAATACATCTCATTTTCATTTTAGAACTTATCTGAACTGTTATGCTTATCCAGTTATGTTTTATGTAAGGATTACGAAAACGGTCTAATACTTTAGCGGCAAAATCCTGTGCAGCTTTAGCATCAACAGGGTAAGGAATGGAAGGTGCAATTTCACTTTGCATCACATCAGCAATAAAAGTTGAAATTGTTTCATCATCCATTGCCTGCTTTACAGTTTCGCAACCGGCAAGAAATGCAAGAGCACAGCTTAATGTATGCGTTCCGTTCAGCAATCTTAGTTTAAACTCACGGTGCAGATCAATATTCGGTTCTATTACAACACCTGCATCAACTTGTGCAAAGGATAAAATATTTTTTATTTTTTCATCACCTTCAATTGCCCACAGCCTGTAAACTTCACTCATAATAAGCAGATCATCCTTATATCCTAAATCATTTTGCAACGTTTTCAATACATCTGCATCCGGCTTACCCGGCACGATGCGGTCAACCAAAGAATTGCAAAAATGATTACAGCATTCAAGCCACTCAATAAAAGCGTCTTCCAAACCATTTAAATGAGCCAACTCAAGTACGATTGATTCCAGTACTTTGCCATTATCAGGAATTAATTCTGTCGGAATAATAACCATACCGCTTTGCTCACTGCCGTTAAATGCATGATAGCGTTCATATAAAAATGAAAGGAGTTTTCCCGGAAAAGAAACGGGCGGATGACGACGGATATCATCATTTACTAATTGTATCCCAACCTCTGTGGTGTTAGAAATAATCACCTTCATGCTTTGATTATGTGCACATTCCAGGATCTGCTCCCACTCCTCATTTGCACACAGCACCCTGCTGATGGATGAGTTTATAATATTCTCCTCAATCTTCTCTCCATTTTGTAATCCACGTACACACAACGTATATAGGCTATCCTGTTTTTCAAAAGCAGATGAATCACCTTTCGAAGTGGATTTTACCACCACAATCCGACCATTAAATACTCCCTGTTGATTAGCTTTGTTAATGAAGTAATCAGGTAAACCGCGAAGCAAAACGCCTGTTCCAAATTGTAATACTCTTTCCGGTAATTCAAACATGGCTTCTGCAGGTAACTCAGTAACCTCTGATGAAATATTTTTTAATGTATATCGTGATAAGATCATAAACTTCCTTTTATGCTAATTCATTTCAGGATTCCATTTGTTTTTAAACACCCATGCAACATTAATATCTCCGGGTTTAGGTGCACCGTTCGCCGGGCTCAAATTATCTTTATGCCATGTATAATCGCCACCTTGCCTGTGACAATTGAAATAATAAACTCTTCTTCCCCATTTAATTACATTGGTAGTGCGAACTAAATAAATATCCTTATCTGCCATATTTTTTGCAAACGTGCAGTTGATCAAATAAAACTGTGCATCCCTGTGATAACGACCAAGATTAAAACCATCGAATCCTTTAAAAGAACAATTTTTTAAAACAGTTCTTGAATCCTGGTACCTGGAGCCGTCGTGCCAAATGCTTGCCTGTCCTGTGTTTGCAATAAATGTACAATTCTCTGCATAAGCCCACCCTCTCGGGCAATAAAAATCAACCCCGCCTTCTATTACACAATCTTTAAAATAAAACATGCCGTTCTCTGTGTTCCATGGACTCACTGTATCGCCTGCAAAAGATCTAAAATGAACATTAATTGCTTTTAAACGAGTGGCACTATCCATAGAACGCAGCGCCATTTGGTGACCAGTTTTAGTAATTGTTTTTTTATGAGTAACAGTATCCGCAGGACAATCAATTACCCGATCTTCTTTAGCATCAAATCCGTAACTATTTGTTATGGTAAGATCTTTCAGCGTTATGTCATTTGCATCAATATTAATTGTAGCTACGCCCCAGTCATCAGGATGTGTGCATCTCCATTCATCTCTCGCTATGGCATAGGTAATGATGGTGTTATCCCTGCTTTCTCCCTGTAAAGCAATATTATTTTTTTTCAGATATATCTTTTCTTTGTACACACCATTCTTAATTTTAATAACAGAAGGTTTGTCTGAAAAATCAGGAAGACTATTTATTGCAGACTGAATGGAAGTAAAATTACCTTTGCCATTTATATCAACAACTATTTTTATCGGCCCGGTAAGTTTTTCAGAATTTTTCTTTAGCCATTCAGGATATTCTTTTTCCAACAATTTTTTTGGCCAGGTGCCATACCATGCATAGGCGGTACGCCGCTCATTCTCAATTTCTGTTACTGACCATTTTTTAATTCCATTTCTACCGGAGAAAAAAGGCTTATTTGTTTCAATATCATAAAACCTTGCCCATACAACAGAATTTTTTTCAGGCGCTAATATCCTGTCTCTTCCATTTGGCTGGGTGGCATCTTTAATATCAATATAATTATACCCATCTATCTTTGATTGTTGAAACCATTGCACAGCATTGTTTACAGCATCTTTAATTTGTTTTGACGGGTGCTGTACTTTCATTAAAAATTCTACAATACCAACACTTTCCAAACCACTTAGTGAAACCAGTTCATATGCTCTTGCTTTGGCAGGTTGCAAAGTATGTTTATCATATTGAGCACACCACACAGTAAGCTTACCATTTACTTTTATTTGTGTTTTTAATATGCAATCAATACCTCTTTCAATTGCTTTTTCTGAAGGATTAATAAAAGATTTATCTACAACATCAAAGTCATTAATGCCATGAGTAACATCCCACAAAACATTTAATGCATTTATCATTGCATTATCATTGAAAGTAATTTCACTTCTGTAGATACTTGTATCAGGATAAAACTGCGGAAACCCGCCATTGCTGTATTGCATCTTCAATAAATACCGGATACCTTTTTCAGCGGCATCGAGATAACTTTTGTTATGCCATTTTTTATAAGCTGTAACCAGGTAACGGATCTCTTTTGATGTAGCGTTATTATCTATTGTTGCATCGTTTCTTGCAAAGTCATCCATCACACCAGCTTTTTCCGCAGGTGATAATTTTTTCGTGTAATCAATTTTTACTTCGCCAATATGCTTTGGCCAGCCACCTGCATTACGCTGGTACAGCAACATATTGTCCGCAACATAATCCTCCCGCTGTAGCGGGACAGGTTGCGCAAAAACTGCAGCAGTAAATAAAATACCTGCTAACAACACAAATCCGTATTTTATTTTTTTCAGCATTATTTTTTCTTTGTTTGATCAATAGCCCACTTTACAACGTCTTCAGCAGCCTTATAATTTTCAAATTCTTTTGGTATTTTTCTTCCATCTGTATATTCATTATAAAACCACGGATCACCAACAATAAATACAGTTCCCTTACCCATTTTTGTTACAGTCACCACGATATTATTACCTTCTGACAACACTGCTTTTGCAGACCCCCCGGTAAGCTTTTGCGAAGCATACTCTTTAATATAAATTTTGCCGGCAGTTTTAAAGATAGGATTGCCTGCAGGAATTTTAATGGCACCCATTTCAAACTGATTTCCTATAACCTTATTCTTACTATCATAGTTAAATTGAACTCCAAACTTTGCAACTAACTGGTTAAAATGAGTAAACTCTACATTAGGCGAATCATTACCTAACAGCAGTAGGACTCCACCGCTTTTAACCCAGTTATAAATTGCATCAATATCTTTTGGCTGAATATAATTTGGATTTTTATTTTCACTGGTTGTATCCGGATCAACAATAATATAGATATCAGCACTTTTTAAATTTTGAGCTGTAGGGGCCACATCTAAAGATCTTGTTTGAACACCATATTTATGAAACACATTTCCAAATATGGAATAGCCATTGTTATCCTGCTCTTCCCAGATGTAATGAAAACGTATCACTTTGCCTGCATCCATTCTTGTCTCATGATTAAAATAATAATCCAGTAAAACAGTTTTGCCTTTGCCATAAGAAAGTGTAGGCAACATTTCTATTTCATTGGAAGCCTGTATAAATGCGCCAACACCTTTAGGATCGTTCATCACAACTTTTTCACTCATGTAATAATCGTAGCTGCCATCACGGTAAGGGTTGCCGCCAAGCCCGGAAACACTTACTGTTCCATACAAATTGGTTTGCCCGCCTGCCTGTCCGGTAGGCAGGTTTTCATCTTTAATAAAATTTTTGATGATGCCATCATAACCTTTTTTAGCAACTGATAAATATGATTGCGGCAAGTAACCTAACCGAACTCCTTTGGCCAAAGCATACACAAACATTGATGATGCAGAAGCTTCCAAATAATTTTTTTCTTTGTTGGGCATGTCCAAAATATCCCACCACAATCCTGTTTTTTTATCCTGAACTTTTGCAACAGCAGAAGCAAAACGATTTAATATCTCTATCAAATCTTTTCTTTTATCCCGATAGCTATCGGGAGGAAAAGTTTCCAATGCATCTACTAATCCCATTCCGTACCAGCCCATTGCACGACCCCAAAAGTTAGGAGAACGCCCGGTGATTTTATCAGCCCACTTTTGCTGGCGACTCTCATCATAACCATGATATAACAAACCCGTTTTTGCATCACGGGAATTTTTTTCCATTAAAATAAACTGGCGGGCAATATCATTGAAGATCGTATCCTCATGAAAGGCGTTTGCATATTCACCATAAAATGGCGGAGCCATGTATAAACCATCCAGCCACATCTGGTAAGGGTATATTTTTTTATGCCAGAAACCGCCTTCCCGTGTACGTGGCTGTGTGCTTAGCTGCTGGCGCAAAGTTTTTAGTGCAGTTAAATATTTTTCTTTACCTGTAACATTGTACAGCAATAACAAAGCCCTTCCGGGAGTAATATTATCTAATGTAAATTCTTCAGGTTTATAAGTGCGGATGTTTCCTTTATCATCAACAAAAAAGTCCATACTTTTTTGTATGTAAGCAAAATATTTACCGTCACCGGTAGCATTCCATAATCCCTCAATGCCCTTTAAAAAAACACCCTGATCATATGTCCATTTAGCAGGTTTGCCATTTAATGACAGCGAATCTTTCCAGATTGTCATAACAGTTTTAGCCATATCAGCCGCATATGATCTTGTTTGTGCTGATGCAGAAATTGTTGTTAGAACAATCAACAGAAATATAAATACGGTTCTTTTCATTTTATTTTTTGTAACAAAAGCCTCAACCTCCATCTCCTTCTCCTTCAGAGAAGGAGCGGTACTCTATAAAAAATCCAAAACTAATATCTTCCACTTCACCTTTTATTTACTATCAGCAATTGCCCTGAGGCCTTGTGCGTTAGCAAGTCTCCCCTAAAGGGGGAGATTTAGAGGGGGCGGATTTTCAAAACATCTTCCTTTGCGCCAAATTCAAACTGTGATCTTTGTTTAGCCGCAGAAGTATTGGTGTTAGTAACAGAAATATTATTTGTTCTATCGCCTCCTATTCTAAAAAGTAATTCAGCTGATGATGGATATTTTAGTTTATCAAATACCACAGTATTACTATTTAAAACATCCACAACAGGATTAGTGTTTTGCGTTATTATTTCAACATTTTTAAATATTATTCCTGTTGCCTCGCTGATTTCAATACCATGTTTAGCCTGGATCACCATATTTTTTAATTCAATATTTTGGATATGCATTTCCGGCAATCCACGGATGAATACAGCCTTTTCAGCACCATTGCAAACCACATTGCTCACATAAAAATTTTTGAACTGTGGAGTAGCCTCAGTAACAGGTAGCACAACCACTTTTGGCGCTTCCCTTTTTTCACCAACCAAAACAATAGGGTCCTGCGCCGCATAATACATATCAAATAAGATAGCTCCGCCAACAATATCTTTCATATTAATATTGTTGATGAAAATATTTTCAACTACACCACCACGACCACGTGTAGTTTTAAAACGAAGACCAATGTCTGTTCCCATAAAAGTGCAATTCTCAACATACAGATTTTTTGCACCACCACTCATTTCACTGCCAATCACAAAACCTCCATGAGCATGATAAACAGTACAGTTTCTTGCCAACAAATTTTCTGTAGGCATTCCTCTTTTTCTGCCTGCTTCATCCCGACCTGACTTTATACAAATGCCATCATCACCAACATCAAATGTGCTGTTCTCAATCAATACATTTTTACAGGATTCTACATCAATACCATCGCCATTTTGTGCATACCATGGATTTTTTGCGTAGACGTTCCTTACTGTTACATTCTCACACATCAGTGGATGTAAACACCATGCAGGCGAATTTTGAAACGTTACTCCTTCAAGCAGTACCTTTTTGCACCTTGCAAATACCAATAAATTGGGACGCAAAAAATCTTTTATGTCATTATAAAATTCTGATGTTTTATCAGCAGAGATAACTCCCGGGTTATTCATCTTAGATCCCTTCAAAGATTTTTCAGACGGATACCATGTTTTTTTATCATCACTTAATACTCCGCCTGATGCAACCAGCTTTTTCCATTGGGTTTCATTCAGCTTGTCTTTTTTTACCATCCTCCAGGCATCACCATTACCATCAACAATTCCAAAACCTGTAACAGCAATATTTGTTGCATTGCTGGCTGATAAAGGAGATTGGTTTCGCATTTGCGCCAATCCTTCCCAATTACCTTGTACCAATGGATACTGATCAAAATCTTTTGTGAATTGCAGTAATGCATTTCTTTGGAGATGAAGATTAACATTGCTCTTCAATTCAACAGGACCGGTTAACCATAATCCTGCAGGAATCACTACCACACCTCCTCCTTTTTTATTACAGGCTACAATAGCATTGTTTATACTCCTGGTATTGAGTGTTACGCCATCTGCCTTTGCACCATATTTAATAATATTGAAAGTGTCTTGCCTGAAAACAGGAAGCTGAACTGCGGGCAACTTATTGCTTTGTGCATGCACAACAACACATACGCTAACAGCTAAAATAAAAGCAAATATTTTTCCCTTTAATCTGGTCATAAATTTACATTCTGGTATAACAAGTTTAACTCCATATTCAGTAGTAACAACGGCATTTTAAGTATTTATTTACGCAATCGTTACCGAAAACGTTCCCGAAAATTTCATACGCTCATAAGGCAGGAAATTTTGTCTTTATTCATCGATTTTTATCTATTCTAAACCAATCAAAATCAGCAAAGCCTGAGTCATTAGTCTGGGTTATTCGGGTACAGAAAATTCCAATCTTTGCACCTATCCACCTGCCTGGCTGTGCTATAAAACTTTCCGGTACTTCTTTATAATTTATTCCATCTTCACTGTAACTAAAATTACATACTGCATTCTTATAAACTTTTACTTTTAAGTAAATAATATTGGCGTTTAGCCTTTCTATAATTTTTTCTTTTTCAGCATTGCCTTTATCTGCCTGCAAACAAATATTCTGCGTTAGATAAATACCGTCCGGCTTTTTCAACAATGATAAAAATGCATAGCTTTCTCCCATAATTATTAAGCCGGTTCTTTCTCCTTCTAATCGTGGTTTGAATTCAATTTTGGTTATTGCAGTAAACTCTTCAGCAGGAAATTTTTGTAATAAAATATTTGGAACATCCCAATAATTTTTTGCACTATCAGAAATTTTATCAGAAAATAATCTTAGTGTACCATTTGTTGAATTAATAAATGCCCAGGTTGCCTTTGGGTTTGCCTGCCATTGCCATTGCAATCCTACTTTATTATTAAATTCATCTGATTCCTGTGGTGTAACTATTGGGAAAAATTTTCCAATATTTGGTTTTTTGTAAGTAAGCACAGGTTCACCTTTCCCATCATTATTTTTATCAACCCCAATTATGGGCCAATCATTTTTCCATTTCATTGGCTGTAGTAGCACTACTCTTCCATAAGCATTTTTATCCTGGAAATGAATGAACCAATCTTCGCCGGTTTGTGTAGTAACCCATGCGCCCTGGTGTGGTCCGTTGATCGGTGTTGTTCCCTGGTCCATAACAACTTTACGTTCGTAAGGACCATATACATTTTTAGAACGCAATACTAACTGCCATCCCGTTGATACGCCTCCGGCAGGTGCAAAAATGTAATAATATCCATTACGCTTATAAAACTTGGGGCCCTCGATTGTGGGATCTGTTTCATGTCCATCATACACCAATACACCTGCATCAATTGTTTTTGTTCCTTCTGCATTCATCTTCTTTACAACAATTACACTTTTAATTCCTGCACGGCTGCCTGCAAATGCATGAACCAGATAAACACTCCCCCGCCCGCCTTTGGCATTCGGGCTGGCATCATTATCCCAAAGAGGACAAGGATCTATCAATCCTTTTCCAGCTTCAACTAAAACCGGATCACTCCATGGACCGTTAATATTTTTTGCTTTTGTAAGATAAATTCCAAAATCAGGATCAGGATAATAGATATAAAATTCTCCTTTATGATAACGGATGGAAGGCGCCCAAACACCATTACCATGTTGTGTTGCAGAGAAATACTCAAACGGTGGTTGTCGTAATAATGCATGACTGATAATCGTCCAGTTAACAAGATCTTTGGAATGTAAAATGGGTAAGCCCGGCACAGCATCAAAGCTGGAAGCAACCATGTAATAATCATCGCCAACTCTTATAGCATCAGGATCTGAATAGTCTGCGTAAATGACAGGATTTTTATAAGTTCCATCACCATTATCAGCAACCCAAACTTTTGAAACTTGTGCAATAACGATTACGTTACATACAAGACATACAAGAAATGTAAATAATATTTTCATTGATGTTTTGAATGTATTTCAACAACTTTTTTTTCATTGCTGCTTTTAAAAGCTGCTTCAATAATTTTTATAACATTCAGTCCATCTTCGGCAGATACAGGAACAGGCTTATCATTCCGGATCGCTTCATACATGGCATTATAGTAGTCACCATAATTTCCTTTTTCAGATTGTATATATTCTCTTATAACATCCCCCTGCCCGACTTCGTCATTCAGGCGGGCATTTTTTTCTGTATGCAATAAACCTCTTTCCGATTCGGACTCTATTCCCCAATCAGCTGTTCCCGGTACTTCGCCTGCCTGCAACAGTATCTCCTGGATATTTGTTTTTGGCTTGATAAAAGAACCTTTAGACCCATGAAGAATGTATCCCGGCAATGGTTCTCTTACCTGGTAACTGGATTTAATTCTTACTCTTAGTTTTGGATAGTATAACAACAGATCAAAATAATCATCCACTTTTGAAATAGGACGAACGATACGAATGTCTGCAAAAATACTTTCAGGCATTCCAAATAATTGCAATGCCTGGTCAATAAGGTGAGACCCAAGATCATACAGCGTACCGGTACCGGGACCCGGAATTTCTTTATGAGCTTTCGGGCTTATATTTTCTGAATACCGGTCAAAATGAAATTCGGCTTCAACCAGGTCTCCCAATAATTTTTCATCCAAAATTTTCTTTATCGTTTTATAATCACTATCGTAGCGACGGTTTTGGTATACAGACAGTTTTTTATTTTGCTTTTTTGCTAATTCAATTAACTCTCCTGCTTCTTTAACCGTGGCAGTAAATGGTTTTTCTACAACTACGTGCTTACCTGCAAGAAGCGCTTTTTTTGTATACTCGTAATGTGTGTAATTAGGTGTGTTCACTATCACAAGTTCAATTGCAGCATCCGCAAGCATTTCTTCCAGTGTTCTATATGTTTTTATGCCGGAATATTTTTCATCTGCAAGATTTTTTGATCTTTCCCAAACCGCATACAAATTAAAATGAGGATCTGTTACAATAAATGGTGCATGAAAAACCCATCCGCTCATGCCAAAAGAACAAAGTGCTGTATTTACAGGTTTCATAAATTATTTTTGATTTTATTTGTTAGGATCCCAATCTCCAAAGATATTTTTAATCGTATATTTTTTTACTTCTTCATCTGTTAGTTGATGCGACCATGAAACTCTTGACGAAATATTTGCACCCGGACCATAATTTTTATACTCGCTATAACGGGTGGTTTTATAATTGTCTGTATTGTTCCAGTTGCTCCATCCCTCGGGTTTAATGTGTGGACCAATGTAACAATGAATGTAAGCTACATTTGCATACTGCCGCCATGGACGACCTAAAGAAACGCTGTGCAGGGTTGTATCACCGGTGAGTATACAATCGCTGAACACATAACCAAATTGATGTTGTTGCGGTGTAGATGCCGCCGTAACGTGTGAATTTTTTTTGCTATGAATGTGACAGCGCTCAAACCAAACTGTGGACGAACCAAAAATAAAATCTGTTGTTCCTTCTATGTAACAATCTTTATAATACTGGCGGCTGTTATCATTATTGGTGAACAAAATATCCTGGTTGCCTACAATGCGGCAATTGTAAAACGATGCTTTATCGCCATCAGATTCCAGTCCAACCGCCTGTCCTGCGCTAAAGCCTGCATCATTTTGAAATGTTATATTTTCAGCAGCAAAGTTATTTGCCTTTACAACAAAGCTTGCGGAAGTTCTTGTATTGATGGTATCGCCTCTGGCAGAAACTTTTCCTGTATGATCATCATAAGTAAGAATGGTGTTGAATTTATCTTCTCCAATCAGCGTTATAAAATTTTTTGTTGAATCAAGATGAAGTTTTTCTTTGTAGATACCATTCTTTATAAAGATGGTTATTGGCTTTTTATTGTTGAGAGTAATTGCATCCAATGCCTGCTGCACTGTTTTATAATTACCGCTTCCATCTTTAGCTACGATAATTTTCTTTTGGGCAAACACATTTATAGTGATGATCAGAATGCAGCAACAAATAAAACTTCTTTTCATCATACAATTTACTTTTTTGGTGGAAGCGGCGGACGAATATGATTTGCCAGTTCAAGATGTAATTTTTTAATCGCCTATCAGCCAAACCTTTATTTTCTTTTTTTCTAAAGAGAAAGACATTAAAATAAAAACTGCAATCCACAATAAATATTTCCAATCTTTTTCACCTTGTTTCATTTTTCATTATTAAAATTAGCTTTAATAAACAAGGCTGCATAAGCAGCCCTGTATGTATTCATTTTAAAATTAAAGTTTTAATAGCCTGGGTTTTGAGTAAAATTAAAATTAGCATCTCTTGCTGCTTGCGGTATAGGCAATAGCTCTGATTTACCTGTAGTAAAACCTGTGGCAAACCTTGAAAGCGCTGTTGTACTAATTGCTGAAGTTATCCATGCAACTTTTGTGGTACCGGAAGGCGTTGAGGTTGGTGCAGTTTTATAAAAAGAATTAAACCACAAAGTTTTATCATCTGCAGTAGAATTATTTTTATAATACATAGCTATTGGCAAACTGGCACTCATTGAATAGACAGGAGGTGGCGCCATATAAGAATATGGGCTGATAGCCGTAACAGCCGCCATTTTAGTAAGATTTGCTTTAGTTTCTGATATAGCAGTAGCTAATAAATTCCATCTTATCAGATCATATTTTCTAACCCCTTCACCACCTAATTCAAGCGCTCTTTCTCTTACTAAAGCGCTAAAAAAAGTTGCTTTACTTAAACCTGATAAATCAACTGTTGCATCTGCAGCAGTAATTGATTTTCCAAAACCTCTTCTTCTTACCATATTAATTGCATTGTATGCAGCGATAGTGGGTCCGTTTAACTCATTTTCAGCTTCGGCAAACATTAATAAAACATCTGGGTAACGAAGTATCTGCCATTTTAAACCAAGATATTGTACACCATTTGTTGGAGAAATAGCAGGATTTGTTATCCAGTCTCTCCTGTATTTTCCATCATTAATTGCAGTTATCGCCTGCCCTGTTTTTGTAATACCATCCACAATTACAATATAAGGCGCACAGGTAACATCTCTTCTTAAATCAGTTGAATCAAATAGATAAAAATAAGTGGGAAGAACGTTAATACTTTTATTTCCTAAACCGTTTACTGTTGGTCCATCATAATAGCCAAGCTTGGTATCTTCAGTACCACTTAATCCAATGGCACTTACCTGGAACATTAATTCTCCCTGCGGATCGGCTACAGCATGAGCACAAACCTGGTCTTTCCAAAGAGATCTAAAACTTGGGTTTAAGGCGTGTTGTCCTGAGGTAATTATATCATTGCACTCATCTCTTGCTATTTGATAATAAGTTTGATAGTCAGCACCTCTTTTGAGAGTTCCATCACTGCGTAAAGAATAGCCGCCTCTGAATAAAGCAATTCTTGCTCTTAATCCTTTTACAGTTCCTTTAGTTATTCTTTCATCAGGAGCATCGCCAATTGTACCAAGGTCATTGCGCCATGGCACAAGATCTTCTGCAGTTTTTAAGTCTGCTATTATTCTATTATACAAAGTGTCTCTG